>JAHEEY010000002.1 GCA_024640485.1 Chloroflexota bacterium
AACAACGGGCAGGAGTATGGGCATGGATTGGGTCTTTCTATCGTGTGGCGGATTACGGACAAGCTTGGGGGAAAGGTTTCGATCGAGAGTCTTGAGGGAAAGGGAAGCATATTCGGTTTCACACTGCCAGGATGTGAGCAGCTGCCGGCAAGCAGCTAGTTCATTGGGAAAAGGGAGATCAGCTGACCCGCTGATCTCCCTTTTCTTATTTCGCTCTCCGATGGCTATGAGCAGATGCCGGCCAATTGATCTATTTCTGCTGAGCGCCTCGACGCTTGTTTGCTGACCGCAAGGCAAGCACACCCACCATCATCGCTGCCACAATTCCTGCCAATATCAACATCGTTGGGCTTCCTGGTGCCGCCTCTTGGCCTGTCACGGCTGTCGTCTCCGGCAGCGTGCTGTTATCGTGATTGGGCGTCGCTGCGGGCCGCGTTTGGCTGGCGGCAGCCGGGGCCGTGTCGGCGTTGAGGGGCGCTTCCGGCAGCTGTATTTCGCTAGAACCTTCGCCTGGTACGACCTGGTATGCTTGCCCCCTGAAGATGAAGAGCACTTGCTGGCCCAAGGCCATATATTGCCCGACCTCAGGAGCCGCTGAAAGCAGCTCGAAGTAGGCGTCAGAGGCGAATCCAACCTGCTGGGCTGTTCCACTGTCCGGATCATATGCGGTATCGAGCCAAATGCCGTTGCGCAAGACGAAGGTCTTGCTGCCCACAAACTGAATCGGCTGCTCAACCGCGGCCTGAATCTGGGCGCCGCCAGCGCTGCTGATCGCAGCGTTATCCACGGTCACGGTAGGCATAGCCATGGGCATTTCAGCTTCCGCCATGCTCCCTTCATCGGCTGCCCGATTGACAGCGGCTTCGCCGCTTGCCGAGGCGGGCGCTGCCATCCCGGTCATCGCTTCTTCCATAATGGTATCGCGGCCGGTCTGGCTGAAGATATCGTCTTCTTCGATCAGATAACTGGTGTAAGGGGTGATGATGCCATACCGGATGCTCAGATTGACGATGCTCTGGACCATCTCAGCATTTTCACCATGCAGCCTGATCTGGCCCAGCAGGTGACCGATGGCTCTGGTAGCCCACAGCCGCGGAATGAATGCCTCGCCCCCTTCGTTCCGGAAGAAGTTGTCAGCGTAAGTGAACGTTTCCGTGCGACCGTTAATGGTGCCGCTTAATGTGATCGCTGCCGGCCCGCCCTCCCGGTACCGTCCAGCTAACAGCAGCTGAGAGCCGGCGTATAGATCGGGAAGCTGCTGCGGATACATCTGTTCCACCACGATATTCTCAAAATCCAGCTTGAGATCGGCCAGTACGGGAGCACTGACCTTGGCATAAAAGCTGCTCACCTCTTCGTCTATCGACTGGAAAGGACGCACGTAGGTGGTGGTGCCGCGGTGATTCTGCGTCAAGCTGTCGAGTAAGGTGGTATCGACATCGTTCCCTACGCCAAAGGCGAAGATGCGGACATTTGAAGGAGCCGCCTGCTGGATGCTTTCCAGAAGCAGCGGTGTGTCAGTAATGCCTTCAGTCGCCAGCCCATCTGTCAAGAAGATAATGGTCGTTGGCCGCTGGCGGTCTGCTTGGCCTACCGCCTCAAGCAGCGCCTGGCTGATGTTGGTACCGCCCACCGCTTCCAGCCGGCTGATGAAATCACGGTAGCCGCCGGAGTCAGAGGCGGAATTCAGGGTTGGCGTGAAGTTGCGCACGCCTGTGCTGAAGGAGACGATATTGAATCGATCATCTTCATTGAGATGCGCTACGACATAGGCCGCCGCCTCTTTTGCCTGCATCATCTTCTCGCCTTCCATACTGCCGGAAGTGTCCAGAACCAGGATCACGTCCTTGGCGATGATTTCTTCTGCCTCGATGCTGGGCGCGACCAGCAGGAGAAAGAAACCATCCTGACCAGTTTCTTTGTAGCTGAGCAGGTTCAGGCCGATCTCCTGGGAAGAAACGGTGTAATAGAGCTCGAAATCTTTATCTGCGTTGACGTTGGACCCCTCAAAACCAGCAACAGCCTGGAATTCGCCGTCTCTCTGGATAGCCACCGGGTGGCTGGGTGAGTAGATGGTGCGTATCGCCTCGTTGGAGCGCAGCTCCAAACGGATGCTCTGGTTTTCCAATGGCGTATTGGTGTAGAGATCGGTCGTTTGCGGGTAGACGTAGTGAATCGTGCCGTTGTCCGCCGGCAGAATCTGACTATATTCAATTTCTATACGCCGCTCTTGGTGCGGCGGGATGGGGAAGACGTTAGCCTGAATGGCATCGGTTCCCACGTACTCCAACAGGGCAGGGTCTCGCAGCTGGCGCACGATCTCATCGTAGATCTGCCGGGCTTCATCTTTCCCCAGAATCTTGGCTTCGATTGGGGTGCCGTCAATCCACATGGTCAATTGAGAGACGGCAGCGCCTTCTGGGAGCGGGAACAGGTAGTTCCCTTCCAGCATCCAATCATTATCGTTGACGAACAGCTGGTCGATATGGGTTGTGGCGATCTGATCTTCTACAGTGATATTGACCCGCTGATATCTGATCTTCAGCCCTTCGAAGCGCCAGATGGGCGGCATCGGCGGCTCAATTGGAGGCGGCAGAATCGGAACCGCGATTTGTGCAGAAGCCGATCCAAAGAGGCCGAACAGAGCGGCTGACAAGAGTATGATTGTGAATAACAGTTTCTTCTTCATCTTGCTGTTCTCCATATGACAAACGGAACATGTTGCTACGTTATCTATGACGTCAGTCAGCAACAATTGGTTCCCCGCATCTTGTGAAATGACAGGGCGGGTTTGAATGCTTGCTAAAGAAGGTGGCGGTCGAGGTTAACCAACGCTATCATTACCGCCAATCTTTTGAATTCTAGGAGTAGCTATGGCACAGAAAACGCGCCGGTTGACGGCGGAAGATCTTTATCGCATTCAGCTTCCGTTTGATCCCCAGATCTCGCCCGACGGCAGCCAGATCATCTTCACGGTCACCCGCACCGAACAGGGGAGTGAAAAGAAGTACAGCAGTTTGTGGCTGGTGCCTACCGGTCGCGGTACTGCCCGTCAGTTTACTTACGGCGATCAAAACGACAGCCACCCTCGCTGGTCACCAGATGGGAGCCAGATCGCCTTTGTCTCCAACCGCGGTGATGCTGAACAGCCTCAAATCTATGTTATCCCGTTCAGCGGCGGTGAAGCGCGTCCATTAACCAAGCTGAAGGGTTCATTGGCTGGTTTTGCCTGGGCGCCCGATGGCAAGAAACTGCTCTGCAGCTTCCGCAAGCCAGACGCAGAGGCAATTGAGCGAGACAAGGATGAACAGAAGAAGAAGCTTGGCGTGGTATCCCGTCATTTCACCAATGCCGACTACAAGTTGGACGGGGTTGGCTTTTTGCCGCAGGAAAAATGGCATATCTGGACCATTGACGCTCGCAGCGGCGCTGGCAAACAGCTGACCAGCGGCGATGAGTACAGCGAACTATCTCCCATCTGGTCGCCAGATGGTCAGCACATTCTTTTCGTTTCAAACCGCAGCCCAAAGCCCGATCTAGACGCGCATTTGGTAGACCTCTACACCATGCCTGCTGATGGTGGTGAATTTCGCAAGATTGACACGCCTACTGGAACTGTTTATGCGCCCAGTTATTCCCCTGACGGCAAGTGGGTCGCTTTCTTGTGCCGCGAAGGCAAAGGGAACGCCTGGCAGAACAGCAACCTCTGGATCGTTCCTGCCGATGGTTCCGAGCCCGCCGTGAATCTGACCGCCAAGTATGATCTGCACGTGGGCAGCGATACCCTGGCTGATACCGGCGACCGGCCGACATTGCCCCCAGTCTGGTCTTTGGACGGGACGCGGCTGATGTTTCATGGTGAGCGCCACGGCACCGTGGATCTTTGCTCACTTGCCCGTGATGGCGACGATCTTCAGGTTCTGATCAAGGGCGGCGTAGTTGGTGGTTTCAGCTTCAGCCAGAATCAGTCAAAGGTGGCCTATTTCCTGGGCGGCATGAGTGATCTGGGGCAGGTATGGGTAACGACACCTCAAGGGGGAAGGTCGAAACCGCTTACCCGCTTCAATACATCATGGCTGCGGCAGATTGACTTGGGCCAGGTCGAAGAGGTCTGGTTCAAAGGGCGGGATGATAACGACCTCCAAGGTTGGATCCTGAAGCCGCCGGGTTTTGACCCGAGCAAACAATACCCGTCTATTCTGGAGATCCACGGCGGTCCCTGGGCTCAATACGGGGAAGCGTTCATGCATGAGTTCTTCTATCTGGCCGCTCAAGGGTATGTGGTCTACTTCACCAATCCCCGAGGCGGTCGAGGGTATGGCGAGGCTCACAGCAAGGCGATTCACCGCAATTGGGGGGATGCCGACTATGCCGACCTGATGAGTTGGACGGATTTGGTAGCCGAGCAGCCGTATATCGACAAGAGCCGTATGGGTGTGACCGGCGGCAGCTACGGTGGGTATATGACCACCTGGATCGTTGGCCATACCAACCGGTATAAAGCCGCGGTCGCCCAGCGAGTGGTCAGCAATTTTATCAGCTTCTGGGGCTCTTCAGATGTCGGCTACTACTTCGAAGATGCCTGGAGCAGCACCGGCAAGCCACCCTGGGAAGATCTGGATAAGTATTGGGACCAATCGCCCATGAAGTACATCGCCAATGTGAAAACGCCGACCATGGTAATTCACAGCGAGCAAGATTGGCGCTGCCGGCAGGAACAGGGAGAGCAGGTCTTCCTCGCCTTGAGAAAACTTGGCGTCGATACCGAATTGGTTCTCTTCCCTGAATCATCACACGGGGTCTCCAGAAATGGACGCACCGATCGGCGTATTGCCCGTTTGAATGCCATTCGCCGCTGGTTCGAGAAATACCTCTAGCCCAAATGAATCCACCGGCCTGCCGGGGCAGCTGTCTGGTTAGATGAAATATCCGCAACATTAAGCGAGCGCGAAGCTGAACGGCCTAACCATCAATCAGCTTCGCGCTTTTGTCTGGCGGCCAATCCACGCTGTCTGGTGGTATCAACTTGCCGGGTTCATGGTTGGATTGTCTCTTGACGGGTTTATTGGTGACCCTTGACATATAGAAGAGTGTCTATATAATATCACATAGACGGTTGTCGATATGTTGGCTGGTTACCGTTAATCAACGTATCAGCCGGCTTGTTGGTTGTCTTGCCAAGAAATAGGAGATTTGGGGATGGAAAAGAACGTAGAAGAAACGAGTGATGTGCGTGTACAAGTGCGCGAACGGTATGGTCGAATCGCGGCTGAATTCGGAGTCGGAGCGTCTGCGGCAGCAGCTAGCTGTTGTGGGCCGGCTGATTCGGCTGCCAGCTGCTGCGGACCAGAGCAGTCTGACAACGTGGTGCAGCTTTCGCAAATCTACGAGGCGGGAGATGTCTATCAGCTGCCCACCGAGGTGACCGGACTATCCTTGGGCTGCGGCGATCCGATAACTCTGGCTGCGCTGCAGCCTGGACAGACGGTTTTGGATCTGGGCGCCGGCGGCGGCATCGACTGTTTCTTGGCTGCTCAGCGCGTGGGCCAGACAGGGCGCGTTATTGGCGTTGACATGACCCCGGCGATGATCGAGAAGGCTAGAGCGAACAAGGCCAAGATCGGCGCGGATAATGTCGAATTCAGGTTGGGCGAAATCGAACATATGCCTGTAGCTGATACGTCAGTAGATGTCATTATCTCCAACTGTGTCATCAATTTGAGCCCGGACAAGCCGCAGGTGTTTCGTGAAGCGTATCGGGTGCTGCGCCCGGGAGGAAAGCTGGCTGTTGCCGATATGGTCACTCAGGGCCAGCTCCCCGATGAAATCCGAGACAGCCTCAATGCTTGGATAGGGTGTGTCGCCGGGGCTATGGATATCAACGACTATGTCGCGGCTATTAGAGATGCCGGTTTTGAGGACATATCTTACACACCAGTCTACATTGATGATGAAATGATCGATGAGGCGGCCAAGCAGTTGGGAATTACTGAGGCATCGGTAGGGGAAGGGGAGTCCATGCGGAAGCGCGTCTTCAGCGCCAAAGTGTCGGCGCGCAAGCCTTCCTAGTGAGCAGCTGACGGGCGGCTGTCTGCCGGTGGCAGATTCGTGCATGACAACTGTTTAATCCGCTAATGTTTCTCAAATATTGATCAGATGAACTTCTTATGCAGAGCAAACATACTTCTAACGTTGCCGAATACAATATAGGGCATACTTAAATACACAGTCAATTCGCGAGAATTGTAGTTCGGAATAGACAACTGAGGAGATGTATAACATGAGCACATTAGTACGTTGGAACCCAACCCGAAACCTGGTTAACGAATTTGATCGTTTTTTCGAGACGGCATCTGATGTCCGCCGGCAAACGCCCACCTATTGGGGCCTGGCTGTTGATGTCGCTGAAAACGAAGATGGATACATCGTTGTGGCCAACGTTCCTGGCATGAACCCAGACGAGTTGGACATCACCATGGAAGAAAACGTCTTGACCATCAAGGGTGAAGTTAAGGAAAATGAAGATATCAACAGTGATCAATATCACGTGCGGGAACGTCGGCTCGGCAATTTCAGCCGCAACATTCGATTCCCTGCTGACGTCAATGTTGATGGGATTGCCGCGGCTTACGAGAATGGTCTCTTGACCCTCAATGTCCCTAAGGCTGAGGAAGTCAAACCAAAACGAATCACCGTAAAAGTAGAGTAATAGACCTACTTACTGAATGCAAAAGGGGTTGGACACAGCTGTGTCCAACCCCTTTTTTTGTTGTTATCGAAAACTGATTGTCGCCAGCGTCAGCCTAGTGCTGCCTTCATAACCTTCACATCGGGCGTTCGATCAGTCCACATCTGAAAAGCTATCACCCCTTGGTGAAGCAGCATGCCCAGCCCGTTGGCGCTGCCGCATCCCGCGGCTTCAGCCTGGGCCATGATTCTGGTCCTGGCTGGATTGTAGACCAGGTCGTAGACAAAACTGCCGGCGGGGAACTGCAGATCATCGGGCCAGATTGAGGTGTCCACGTGAGGGGTCATCCCCAGCGGCGAACTGTTGATGATCAATGGCGCCTCGCTGCCGCCGGCGATCTCCCCAATTGCCGATAAAGGGTGCCAGGCCAGCTCCGCAGCCGGCAGGTGAGGGGACAGAAGTTGACATAACTTCTCCGCCTGTGCCGCCCTCCGGGCCAGAATCTTAACCCGGCCTCCTGACGATGCCAGCCCGAAGGCGATGGCTCTGGCGGAACCACCGGCACCCAAAACCAGACAATCTCTCCCCGCGATTTCGATCCCAAGACCGTTGAGATCGGCTAGAAACCCAGACCAGTCGGTGTTGTAGCCGGTTAGGTGACTGCTGCCGTCGGCGGTATCAATCACAATAGTATTGACCGCCCCGATCGCTTCTGCGGCAGGGTCTATTTCGTCCAGAAGGGGCATGACCGCCAATTTGTGAGGGATGGTGACATTGACGCCCCGGAAGCCGAGCGCTGCTAAGCCCCGGATCGCGTCAGCGACCTTGTCCGGATGTACGGGTAGGGGCAGATACGCATAATCGAGCCCCAAAGCCTCCGCCGCTGCATTGTGCATAGCAGGGCTCAAGCTGTGGGAAACGGGCCAGCCGATGAGGCCCAGGAGCTTGGTCTTCCCCCCGATTGCCATCAGGATACCCACGCCATGTTGGCGCCCAAAGCTTGCATGGTATCGACAAACCCCGGGAAGCTGTCGTGGATGCAGCCGGCATCTTGGATGAGAACTGGGCCGTCGGCAGCCAGGCCGGCGACAGCCAGGGCCATGCCGAGCCGGTGATCGCCGTAGCTGTCCACCTCAGCCGCCTGCAGGCGGGTGGGGCCAGCGATCGTGAATCCATCTGGATGTTCGCTGATATTCACACCAAGCTTGCGCAATTCGCCGGCAAGAACGCTGATACGGTCAACTTCTTTCACCCGCAGTTCGGCGGCGTCTGACACCGTGCTGTTTCCAGCAGCCTGTGTGGCCGCGATGGCCCAGATTGGGAATTCATCGATGCCTCGAACGACAGTATCGCCCCAGACCTGGGTGCTGTGCAGCTCTTCGAAGGCAACTTGCACGTCAGAAGTGGGCTCTCCGCCGGTGACGTGTTGGTTGGCGAACTGGAGATGAGCGCCCATGGAAGAGAGCATATCGAGGATGCCGGTACGGGTGGGGTTGCAGCCGACATTGGCCACGGTGATCTGTGAATGGGGCACCATAGCTGCCGCGATAATCGGGAAAGCTGCCGATGAGATATCGCCGGGCACGGTCAAATCCAGCGGTGACAGTTGGGCCCCTTCACTGAGGGTGATCCAGTTCTCGTCGGTGGTCACTTGAGCGCCCATGGCAGTCAGCATCCGTTCCGTATGATCCCGTGCCGGGCCTGGTTGAAATACTCGCGTCTCGCCGTGGGCGTACAGTCCCGCCAGCAAGACGGCGCTCTTGACCTGTGCGCTGGCTACATTCATTTCGTAGCTGATCCCTTCGAGTGAGTTAGGCTGGATGCGCAGGGGCGCTCTGCCGTCCTCTGAGCCAATCAGCGCCGCCATCTGTTCCAACGGGGCGATGATCCGTTTCATTGGCCGCTTTCGCAGCTGCTCACTGCCGTCGAGGATCGTTGGGAACCGCTGTCCGGCTAATATCCCGGCCAACAGCCGCATGCAGGTGCCGGCATTCCGGCAATCTATCGCCCCGCTCGGCGGCTGCAGGCCGTGCAGGCCCCGGCCATGAATGGTCAGCTCCCACGATTGAGCTGATTCCTTCTGGATCTCAATGGAAATGCCCAGCCCCTTGATCGCCTCCAGAGTCGCAATCGTGTCACCCGCCGGCAGCCAGTTGCGGATATGGCTGGTGCCGTCGGCAATGGCGGCCAGAAGCACCGCCCGGTGACTGATTGATTTGTCGCTGGGGACATAGACGGTTCCCACCAACGGCGTCTGCTGGGGTCGAACCAGCAGCTGGGTCTTGCTCATCGTCGCCTGCGGATTCGGGTTATCTTCTGAGCTGCCGACTGCATCGCCTTATCTTCTCGATTAGGATTCACACGGGCTACCGGGGGACGACCCTGAACCTTGGCCTCTGCCAGGGCGTGATGAATCAGCAGATGGTTGTTGCGGCGCATGAACTCGGCATGGGTCGCTCCAGGGTTTGCCTCTTCATCCGCTTCCTTGGCTTGTTTGAGCTTGTCAGCCAAATCGGTTATCTCAGCTGCCGGCAGATAGGCGGCCGAGGTGCTGAACTGGAGGATATCTTTGATGGGCAGAAGCCGGGCCAGGATCACTTCGCCGATCTCTACACTGCCGCGGCCGCTGGGCTCAAAGGCCTCGTAGTTTTCGCCGCTGACGAAATCGCGCAGCTGCAATGTTTGACCTTCAAAATCGACCAGTTCGTAGGCGCCGGAGGGCTCCGCTTCCAGCCATTTGTCCAACGTTTCCTGCTGGTGCGAAGAGAGGTCCTGCCGGTGCTCTTGATGATACAGCTCCACCAACCGGGGCGAATCTTTTGGCTGGTAGTCGAAGGCAAACCAGTCAAAGAAACGAAGCGCTTCGTCCATGCTCATCTCTTCAGCCGTATCGACGTCATAATACCCGTCCCAGTAGAAAGAAAGGACCTCTTTGAAGGATTCGGCGAATCGCTCATCACGTGCGAATTTGAGCAGCTCGCGGTGCAGGAAACGCCCGGCTTCTTTCCAGGCGCGTTGTTCTCGCTCTTCTGCCTGGTCGATCTTCTGATGACATTTCTTATATTTCTCACCACTGCCGCAGTAACATGGATCGTTCCGTCCTGGTTTGTTCATCTGTCCTCTTCCAATTTGCCTAAAATCGGCAGTAATTCAGTTAGCTTGGTAATCGTGTAATCAGGTTCAACACCATCTAGATCCCGATTCAAGTGGGGGGGAGTAAATAGAACACTGGTGATCCCGGCATTTTTGGCCCCAGCAATATCATTGGCGGGCCGATCCCCCACGAATAGTGCCTGGTTTGGTGTCATATCGAGTAAGTCCAGCGCTTTCTGGTAGATAGCTGGGTTCGGCTTAATCGTGCCGCAATCGCCGGAGGTGATGCAGACATCGAAATATGGCGTCAGCGCATACTTTTCTAGTTCGATATCGCGCATCCACATGGGCATCATTGAATTGGTGATCATGCCGATCTTGTAGTCCATTTCTCTGAGCCGTTCCAACACAGGAATTGTATCCACAAAGGGGACGACCCCTGGAATTGGCGCATAGTCAAAGGCGACCATCACCTCGTGAAAATCGATTTGATCTAGAGCGAGTCCCAGGTGGAGACAGCTCTTGCGCAGCACCGTTTCAAAGCAGACACTTTCCCAGGTTCGCCTGGCTTCGGCCCAACTATCGATGATGATATCCCGATAGATATCGGCAAAGGCATCCTTGCCAGGCAGCGTGTGACCGTGGGATGTCAGGTAGTCGTGAACATTGTCGACATGTGGGCGGGTAATCTCGGTCCAGCTGCCAACCCTGCCTGACCAATCAAGCAAAGTGTCATCCAGATCGAATAATACTGCCGAGATCCGCCGAGCTGATCGGTGCAATTATCTGACTCCAGCCACGCTATATCTAGATAGATCTAGGCTACTTCAGCCGCGGTGCGTCGGCTGCGCACATACTCGTACACCATTGGCAGCACGGAAATGCCGATGATTGCCAGAATGACATACTCGAAGTTTTCGCGGACAAAGGGGATGTTGCCGAAGAAGTAGCCGCCAAAAATAAATAGGGTGGTCCAGATGAAGGCGCCAAGCAGATTGTAAGTGATGAACGCCTGGTACTTCATGGTGCCAACACCGGCTACGAATGGGGCAAAGGTGCGTACAATTGGCACAAAGCGGGCCAGAACGATCGTCTTGCCGCCGTGCTTGTCATAGAATTTCTGGGTCTTTTCCAAATGCTCCTTTTTCAAGAAACGGATATCTTGTTCAAAGGCTCGTGGGCCTACCTTGTTGCCAATCCAATAATTGACGGTATCGCCCAGTACCGCGGCAACAAACAGCAGTAGATACAAGGGCAGTACCTGCAAAGAGCCAAGCGCCGCAAAAGTCCCAGCGGCAAACAGGAGGGAATCGCCGGGCAGGAAAGGGGTAACCACAAACCCGGTTTCCATGAAAATAACCAAGAACAGCAGCCCGTATGTTAGTGAGCCGTAGTTTTGAATAATATCATTGAGATACTTATCCAGATGCAGAAAAAGGTCTACGAAATCTTTCAAAAATTCCATCATTTATCCTAGTCGTGTATTTAGGTGATTCCACCCATAGTAATCAAGCAAGGCATTATATCACAGTGAAAATCCGAAGCACTCGACTCTAACTTGCGTCTATAGTATCAGCGGCGTAGTTGAGTTGAGACTGGCTAACAGCTTGAGGTCGTGAGAAAAGAAAGTGCGGCTTCTGATGGAGTTCAGCTGACTGCAGAAGCGCACGGGTCAAGCCGGCAGCCGCCCAATCAGCTGACCGTCAAGAAGGGGCATATGGTTCCAGCCGCAGCCGACGACCCCCGCATGATGCCGTCAGAAAGTCCCCCGTCGTACAGGCGTAACTGCAAATCGGCCCGGCGGGATCGTTCAGCCCTGCTCAGCTGATGTGAAATACCGGCTGCGGATGAATTCATATACCATCGGCAGTACGGAAACCAGAACAATCGCCAGGATGACATACTCGAAGTTGTCCCTTACAAAGGGGATGTTGCCGAAGAAATAGCCGCCGAAGATAAAGAGCAGCGTCCAGACGAACCCGCCAACGACGTTGAAGGTAATGAACTTGTGGTATGTCATCGTGCCAACCCCGGCGACAAAGGGAGCGAAGGTTCGAACGATGGGTACGAAGCGCGCCAGGATGATCGTCTTTCCGCCGTGCTTGTCGTAGAACTTCTGGGTCTTTTCCAGATGCTCTTTCTTCAAGAAGCGGATATCTTGCTCGAAAGCGCGCGGCCCAATGGTGTGGCCGATCCAGTAGTTGGCGGTATCACCAAGGACGGCTGCCCCGAACAGCAGCAGCCACAAGATCCAGACGTCCAAAGAGCCCAAGGCGGCGAAAGTGCCCGCGGCGAACAGTACCGAGTCCCCCGGCAGAAAGGGCGTCACAACCAGCCCGGTTTCCAGGAAAATGACCAAAAACAGCAGCGCATAGGTCCATGCGCCGTAGTTGAGGATAATATCGTTTAGATGCGTATCGAGATGCAGAAACAGATCGATGATTGAGTTCAAAAAGTCCATTTCTCGTCCTTTCTTCGGTCCAAAATCCTTGGGGGAAGGCAGCCGGGCGCTGGCACTAGGGGCATCGAAGGATCGGCGGCTGACTCAACAACTCTTCAAGAAAAAAGCACCCCTAAACTTGCGGGGTGCCTTCAACATGAATCAATGTTTAACTGCAATGCGACAAATGCGTGCCGGGCACGAGTTCGCCAACAAGCATTAAGAGATAGGCTGTTTCTCGATGCTAATAACACCTTGTTCGTGACCCATCGCAATACAGCGCAAGGGGGTGATCCGGAAATGCTTGTCTCGATCGGCGAAGTTTTCCAGGGCTCCCTTCAAGACTCCGACAGCTAAGTGACAAACCGGCGTATCAGAAGTTCGGCCGGTACACATGGGGCATTCCACGATGTTCCACAGCCATTCGTTCTCATTCTCGTCCACATTGACTTTTTGATCGCTGACGGTATTGAAGAACTTGGCAAAGAAGGCCAGGCCAACGCTGATTCTCTTTTCCAGCGCGCCAATTTTCATGGCTGCTCTAGCGGCCATGGCAACTTTGCCGAAACTTTCTAGACCATCGTTGAATGTCTTTCTTCCCGCGCGAGTGGCAAAGACCCGGGCGCCTCGAGGACCGTACATGTCCCAGAATGCCTGCTGAAGCTTGCCCACGTGTTCAAAGGAAAATTCCTTCCGCATATTATCATCTGGATAGTTGCCGATGTATTGCGGCAGGCCAGCCAGATTCAACAGTGCGGCAACGCCCTTTTCGCCAACTATCTCTTCAGTTGACATCAGGATAATGCGGGGCCACCGGTTTGGATAGAACCTTTCTTTTTCGTCCGAACTCATGCTTTCCTCCAACAATCATGTCACCATGGGTTGAATTTTACTCTACTACCACCAAAACAACAATCATGCGGCTAACAGGCTGATAGAGTTAAATGAATCCCAGACGGGCGAACAAGCTGTGAAATCTAATCAGGCGCGTCTCTGTGGGCGCTGACCGATGCTAGAATGGATGCGTGCCGATTATTATACACCAGCAACCGTTTTCGTGTAAGAATCTGGAAACTTGAAGGGTCGGAAACAGCAAGAGGCTGCGGGGCCATGGCCAGCTACTCGACCTTTCCTGTTACAAAGCGGCGTGCTGTCTCTGCCAGAACAGCGGCCCCAACTGGAAGTACACTCTCATCAATGTCGAAGATGTCGGTATGGTGGTTTCGCATGACGCCATCAGGGATTGCGGCACCCAACATAAACATGGCGCCCTTCGCTTTCTGGGCCATGTAGGCAAAATCTTCAGCGCCCATGCCGAACTTGGAGGCTTTTACGCGCTCATCGCCCAGCAGATCGCGGGCGCTCTGGCGCATCCATTCGTTTACCTCAGGGGCATTGTAGAGGGAGGGGTAGCCCTTGCTGATCTTGAGTTCATAGCTGCCGCCCAGCCCTTCACTCAGCTTCAGAGCGCGTTCAACTTCCTGCCACAGCTGTGTTCGAACGGCGTCTTCAGTGGAGCGAATCGTTCCCTGTAAATACACTTCGTTAGGAATGACGTTTGGCGCGCTGCCGCCGCTGATTTGGCCCAGGCTGACAACACAAGGGGACAACGGGTCGATCTTCCTTGAAGGGATGGCGTAGAGGGAATTGAGAATCGGCCCCAGCATATAGAGTGGATCACTGCCGGTATGGGGATAGGCGCCGTGCCCGCCGTCTCCTCGAATCCAAGCCTCGAATGAGTCCACCGCTGCCAGGCTGTATTCGTCTTGGAACATCAAGGTGTGGGTGGGTTTGTCTGAGGCAACGTGCAAAGCGATGACGGCATCGACCTCTTTCAAGGCGCCGTCATCGATCATCGCGGTGGCACCGCTGATCCCGTTCTCATCAAACGCTTCTTCGGAAGGCTGGAAAAGCAGGCGCACGTTGCCATGCCATTTTTCTACCAGCATGCTCTGCTTCAGAAGGTGGGCTACGCCCAGCAAGATGGCTGTATGGGCATCGTGACCGCAGGCATGCATCACGCCAGATGTTTGTGAGCGGTAGGAAGCGTCCCCTTGCTCAATAATCGGCAGGGCGTCCATATCAGCGCGAATGGCGATGGTTGGGCCGTCACCACTTCCCAGCTGGGCCACGACACCGGTCCGACCGACGCCGCTTTTGGTCTCTATTCCCAGCTCAGTCAGCGTATCTACCACCAGAGCGGCGGTGCGAAACTCCTGAAAGCCCAGTTCGGGATGTTGGTGGATATCTCGTCTCAGGCGAATGATCTCGTCGGAAATGCCTTTTGCTTTGTTTAGCATGCTGCCGTTTCTAGCTCCATTTGAGTCAAAGTTGAATATCGCTGGCTATTATAGCACTGCCCCTAAGCGGAAGTAAGCGGCAACACAGCAGCCCTCAGCTTCGATCCAAACTGGCGCGACTGCATCATCCGACAAATCCTAAAGGAACCCACGCTCTCCACAGGTTAGCGCCCATACGTTGATCTGTCCGCTGCCTGTCTGCGGCCATCAGCTGCTGCTTAGCTTGGACGCGGCAACAGCCATGACCATGTCCGCCCTGAGCGCTATACAGTTGACCCCTTGTACTACACCTTCTTTGGGGGGGACTTCACCAGCATTGAACCGAATGATCTTGCCCAGCTGTGAGTTGGCAAAAACATCGTCATCAGCGTTTACAGTGACCGCTCCGATCAACTCGTCGGTCTTCATCACCACTTTGCCGCCGGCACCAGGCGCCTTGTTGGCGGAGAACCCGGACATCATCCGGATTGTCCCTTTGCCGTCACTACCCAGTAGGAATACGCCGCTGTCGGCATTAACTGCCGCTACCGCCATCACGCCGTCCTCCGGCACCACCCGCATTCCTAGACACCCTCTGGTGGGCACTTGCGTTTCATCAAAGCGGATCCCCTTCCCCTGGCGGGAGGCCATCATCAGTTCCTCGTTGCCGGAGGTCCAGCAGGCGGCGGTCAGGTAGCCGCCTTCCTTTACATCGTGGAAGGTCATGCCGGGAATCAAGCTGTCCCCCAGATAATTGCTGCGTATCCGGCGCACCCAACCTCGTTGGCTAACCAAGGCGACGTAGCTGCCCCCTTTTTCCGGCAGCGCAGCCACAATACGCTCATGGGGGCGAAAGGGCAGCAGCGTTGCCAGCTGCACGCCCCGCCCTCTAACCGGCGATTCCGACAGCGCATTGACCGGGATCCGAAAGGCGCGACCGAAATTACTGAAGAGCAGCAGCTGTTCATTCTCGTCGGCAGCTGCTAATAAGGCGGGGTAATCGTCCGAGGCTGTTTCCAGGTCGAACACGCCCATACCGCCGCGCCGCTGCCGGACAAAGAGGTGCCGCGGCGTGCGTTTGGCGAATCCGTTTTTGCTGATGCTGATCACATTGATGCTTGTCGGCGGTTCGCTCGGTTCAACCACCGAACCAGCCCCAGGGGTGGGGGGAGAAGATCCGGTTAAGCGGGCGACTTCGGCTTCCAGCGCCTCGATATATTCTTGAATCTCAGGGTCAGTCTGACTGATATCTGGTCGATGGAGATCTGTCATGGCTCTTTCTCCGTTCAAATAAGGTGCATGATTCTGTTTATTGCGGTGAAATGGGGCTGGAAACGGAAGCGCTTGATCTTGAAATGCTATTCCACTACGTGGGTAGACAGCAGTCTGGTAATGGTATGCGTTGTATCCGTGAAATTAGCGAAAGTCAAATCATTAAATGTTAGTTGATAATGCTCTTTGGCCATTTCCAGCAGTGCCAGGTAGTTGATGGTCAGCCGTTTCTGCCAATCCAGGTTCAGGGCCGCCGCCGCCTGTTTGATCGCTGGTTCCGTGCCTTCCAATTCCACAAAATCGCCAAATGGGAGCTCGTCCAAGACAATTTCAACCTCTCCCAAGGAAAAGGTCTCCCGGTACTTTTCGTAGGTTTGCCTGGCGGAAAAACCCAGCCGGCGGATGATCGCTGCCGCGGTGTCGAAATCATCTACCGTTATCTCCAGCTCTTCCCGCACTTTGGCTTCGCTGTGAATCGCTTCCTGTGAGAGCCCTTTGAAGGTGATGATAGCCCGCTTGTCTTGGCGCAGCCGAAGCAGCTCGCCGCGCTGCAGCAGGGAATCCTCGACAGTATCATAGCGTACATTCTGCTCCCACACCCGTTCCCGGCGCAGTTTGGCCCCCGCTTCGATCACCCGATTGCGGACGGCGGTCAGGTTGGCAACCAGAAACTTGACTTCGACTTCCAGGTGGTCAGCTGTTGAAGCTGCGCTGCTCATGCTTCGTCGCTTTCCTCGCCTTGGGCATCAGGATCGCCAATCAGCACCAGTGTTTGATTCTTTTCCACACCGGCTCCTGCCTGTACGAAGACCCGGCGGACAACGCCGTCTCGAGGAGCGCGCAGCTCGTTTTCCATCTTCATCGATTCAAGGATGATGACCTTGTCTCCCTTGCTGACATGCTCCCCTTCGCTGACCGGTACCGCTACGATGATGCCGGGCATTGGCGAGATGATATTGACATCACCTGAGACCGTGGCCACAGTTCCCCTGGCTTTGGCCAGTCGGAAGGCCCTTTCATCCTGGACCTGCACTTCATACAGCTCGCCCCTAATTAGCACTTCCCAGGTGTCCTCCCGCTCCTCAACCAATCCTTCCAGGGAGCGGTTGTTCAGCAGCAGAGAGTAGACACTGCCTTCAGGGGAGGGTTGAAAATCGATATCATAGCGCTCCCCGTTGACCAGGATCTTATTATCATGGTCGATTTCAATCGTGTATTGTTGGTCGCCTACGGTCGTAAAATATTTCATCTTGGTTCAACTAATGATTTGGGCTTTCCGGCACGGCGCCATCACCTGCCCCGGTATAGATCTTACTTCTGCAGCCGTTCCCAGCGGCCGAGCCATTTCCAGTTGCTGGTGTCCCGATCTCCTGGAGCCACGATCTGGCTCGCTTTTTGGCCCTGTTGGTGAGCCACCAAGGTCGCCAAAATCGCCGCATCCAGCTGATGAGGCGCTTCCCGTTCATCCATGCTGAAACGTTCTTCCACGAAAGAGGTGTCAAACTGACCGGTCAAGAACCGGTGACTGTCCATCATATGTTGGTGGAAGGGAATGTTGGTCTTGACGCCCATGATCCGGTATTCCTCTAGCGCCCGCCGCATCCTCAGCACCGCTTCCGACCGGGTCTCACCATAGCAGACCAGTTTGCTGAGCATGGAATCATAGTATGGGGTTACCTCGTAGCCAGGGAAAACGCCGGTGTCCACCCGCACCCCTGGTCCAGTCGGCAGTCGACTGGCGGTTATCTGTCCGGTTGACGGCAGGTAGTTGTTGTACGGATCTTCGGCGTTGATCCGGCACTCAATAGCCCATCCGCTCATTTTGACGTCAGCTTGATTAATTCGCAGCCGGCGTCCGCGGCTGATGCGCAGCTGTTCCTGTACGATGTCGATGCCGGTGACCAATTCCGTCACCGGATGCTCTACCTGCAGACGGGTATTCATTTCCAGAAAATAGAAGTTCTTATCTCGATCCACCAGGAATTCGATCGTGCCTGCATTGACATAATCAACGGCTCTGGCGGCGGCAACGGCCACTTCGCCCATCTGCTGTCTGAGCTTTTCGTCAACTACGTAAGACGGGGACTCCTCAATCAGTTTCTGGTGGCGCCGCTGCAGCGAGCACTCACGTTCGCCCAAATGAATGATGTTGCCGTCCATATCAGCCAGCAGCTGAATCTCAATGTGCCGGGCGCCGACCAGCATCTTTTCCAGATAAACCGTATCGTCGCCGAATGCCGCCATGGCCTCTCTGCGCGCCGCGGCGATGGAGTCGGCCAAATCCGCCGATTTGTGTACCGGTCGCATCCCTTTGCCTCCGCCGCCGGCAGATGCTTTTACCAGAAGCGGGTAGCCGATATCTTCAGCTGCCTGGATCAGCGCCGCGTCGTCCAGCCCCGGTTCGGTCCCAGGGACGATGGGCACGCCAGCTGCTTTTACAGTTTGGCGAGCCGTTTGCTTATCGCCCATCACCCGGATGGCATTGACCGGCGGCCCTACAAAGACCAACCCGGCATCCAGGCACGCCTGGGCAAATTCGGCCCGTTCGGCTAGAAAGCCGTATCCTGGATGGACCGCTTCCGCGCCAGATTGCTTGGCGACTTCAATGATTTTGTCAATCAGCAGATAACTGTCGCGAGCCGGAGGCGGGCCGATGTAATACGCTTCATGCGCCTGGCGAACGTGCATCGCGTTGCGGTCGGCATCAGAGAAGATGGCCACGGTGCGGATGCCCAGCTCATGACAGGCCCGCAGAATGCGCATCGCGATTTCGCCCCGGTTGGCGATCAGCAGCTTATTGAAATTCTTAGGAATCAGTGTATCAGTGTTCATGTTCTTGCATTCATGCGCTCAAGGCCAATGGTCAACCGTCCGCCGGCCTGGAGAGAGAAGCCTTACAGCGGCATGTTTCCGTGTTTCTTCGGCGGGTTCTGGTCTCGTTTGTTCTGCAGCATATTGAGCGCGTTGATCAGCCGCGGCCTGGTCTCGCTAGGCTCGATGACATCATCGATGTAGCCTCGCTGGGCGGCGACATAGGGATTGGCGAACCGCTCCCGATATTCTTCGGTCAGCTCTGCGCGCCGGCCCACTGGATCTTCCGTGCCGTTCAGTTCACGCCGGTGGATGATATTGACCGCGCCCTCGGAGCCCATGACCGCGATTCGGGCGGTGGGCCAGGCCAGGTTTAGATCCGCACGGATATGCTTGCTGTTCATGACGCAGTAGGCGCCGCCGTACGCTTTACGGGTAACTACGGTGATCTTGGGCACGGTAGCCTCGCAGAAAGCATAAAGCAGTTTGGCGCCGTGGCGAATGATGCCGCCATGTTCCTGATCGATGCCTGGCAAGAATCCGGGCACATCCTCGAAGACCACCAGCGGGATATTGAAGCTGTCGCAGAACCGGACAAATCGGGCCGCTTTTTCGCTGGCATTGATATCCAGAACACCCGCCAGGACCATTGGTTGGTTGGCAACAACCCCGATGCTGAAGCCGCCCAGTCGGGCAAAGCCAACCACAATGTTTTGGCCGTACTCTTCTTGGATTTCGTAAAACTCGCCGTTGTCGACGATCAAGTCAATGACTTCTTTGATGTCATAGGGTTTGTTGGGATTGTCGGGGACGATGGTATCCAGGGCCGCCTCTGTGCGTAAGGTATCATCCTTGGTCGCTTTGAAGGGGGGATCCTCCATATTGTTGGACGGCAGGTAGCTCATTAATTCTCGGATTAGGAAGAGACAGTCCGCCTCGGAATCCGTCGCCATGTGAGCCACGCCGCTCTTGCTGCAGTGGGTCATCGCCCCGCCGAGCTCTTCGAATGTCACTTCTTCACCAGTCACTGTCTTGACCACATCTGGCCCGGTGATGAACATATGGCTTGTCTTTTTGACCATGAAGATGTAATCAGTTAGCGCCGGTGAGTAGACGGCGCCGCCGGCGCAGGGCCCCATGATGGCGCTGATCTGCGGCACGACGCCAGAGGCCAAGGTGTTGCGCAGGAAGATATCCGCGTAGCCTCCCAGGCTGACCACACCTTCCTGAATACGGGCGCCGCCGGAATCATTCAGGCCGATGATGGGCGCGCCGTTGCGCATAGCCATGTCCATGATCTTGCATACTTTTTCAGCATGGACTTCACTCAGGCTGCCGCCAAACACGGTGAAATCCTGGCTGAAGACGTAGACCAGCCGCCCGCTGATAGTGCCCCAGCCGGTGACCACGCTGTCGCCCATGATCTCGTTCTTATCCATACCGAATTTGCGTTCGCGGTGTACCACAAACGCGTCCGTCTCATGGAAGGAACCTTTGTCCAGAAGCAGATCGAGGCGTTCGCGGGCGGTCAGCTTGCCGGCGGCTTTCTGCTTGGCGATGCGTTCCGCACCACCCCCTTTCTGGGATTCTGCCTTTAGTTCACGTAACTGATCGATTTTTGGATTCATACTTAACAGTTCGTTGGATTTGGAGCATGCCGGCAGCGACCTACAGACGGTTCGGCGTCAGCTGCGCTCCAAGTGTCCTTTCCTTGAAATAAGATGTGGCGGCCAGCCTGTTCAAGGCCCAATAGGCAAATGCCGTCATGCCCCCATAGGTGATGCTGTTAAGCATCCAGCTACGACGAGCGCCAGGCGCCTGGACGAAAATCAACAGTAGGCCAAGTTCAATTAAACCATATAATAAAAGCGAAATAGGAATGGTTTGACGGGTTCTTGGTCGTCCTCTTCGCAAAGCGATGGTCAGGCCAAAGAAAATGAGTGCCCAAACCAGGGCGATGATCAACCTGATTCGTGGGTCTGGGATGATCTCCAATGCCAACAGCATACTCATTTGCTGGGCTATCGCGATAGCCCGCCCGGTATTCCATCCTCCTAAAAGGAAAACACCCCAAAGCGTAATAGTTACGGCACGGGGCCTTCTTGGCGTGGGAGAATTGATCATTACTTTAGATTATAGAAGGGTGCTGGGCGCGCGACAAGAAGCGAGGCCCCGGACTGGAACCGCGCGGGGAAGCTGCCTCAAATAAAACAAGGGTGCGGCACGTGAAGGAAAGGAGTATCTCATGGGCTTTCAAGGTGATCATCGGCCAGCTGCGGCGAGCGGCGGACAAGGCCGGCAGCGGAGTTGGCTGTTCTGGCTTGGGTTGGGTGCGGGTGCCCTTATCATCATCGCAATGTGCCTGTTTGGAGCTTATTTTATCGTCCAACGGTTCCAGAACCGCGTTTCGGTGCCGCCCCCGCCGCTGATACTGCCCACGTCTCCGGTGTCCACTCAGACCAGCTCCCAAGCAATCGCGACCCCGGTGACGGCAGCTGCTACCGCCACGGTTAGAGCCGAAGCCCCGCTGCCGGAAGCGACGTCAACCCCTGCACCGCCCCCGAGCGGCGCCAACAATGTGCTCGCGGATCGGGTCTCGTCAGCGCCGGCTATCGACGGCCGTCTGGACGGATGGGAGCCAGTGGCGGTCTTCGACTCTCGGTACCTGGTTTATCGCGCTGACAGCTGGGACGGCACTGAGGATGTTTCTGTCTTGTGGCGTTTGTCCTGGGACGAGGACAACCTCTATGTCGCCGCCGAGGTGATCGATGATCGCCACGTGCAGAACTACGTCGGGAACCAAATTTTCAGAGGGGACAGCCTAGAGCTGCAGTTTGACACCGACCGTGAGGGTGATTACGGCAGCGCCGTCAGCCCCGACGACTTTCAGATCATATTATCGCCTGGGGATTTTGCGGACGCAGCCCCATCCGCATTTCGTTTTCAAGGGACCGACCAGGGCCTTATCCGCGATGCCGCCGGCTCGCATCATATCACCCTGGCTGCCGCGGTGACCAGTATCGGCTATACCCTGGAAGCCGCCATCCCCTGGGCCGATCTCAATCTTCAGCCGGCATCCGGGCTTGTGCTGGGCGCCGCTTTCAATGTGAATGACAACGATACCCCAGGATCGGCGGGCCAGGAAACGATGAAATCCAATGTACCAGACAGGCGGCTTGCAGACCCGACCAGCTGGGGCA
Source organism: Chloroflexota bacterium (assembly GCA_024640485.1). GTDB lineage: Bacteria > Chloroflexota > Anaerolineae > Promineifilales > Promineifilaceae > JAHEEY01. Next base: position 21,784 of record JAHEEY010000002.1, read on the forward strand.
CGCTGCAGTTGAGGTAAGGTCGCTGCCGGGTCGTTATTCGTCTGCGGTGAAATGGGCGAATACTTCTTCCAGGGTAGGGGTTGTGCTTTCGGCCGAGTGAATGTTGATCTGGCGCTGGCGCAGAAAGTCCAGCAGCTGGTTGAGCCTCATATCCCCCTCGGCACTGTCAAAGCGCAGCCGGCTGCGGCTGTCGTCAAGGTTGTGGGCCAAAGCCGGTATCATCCCCTGAAGGTCGGCCACTAATGATTGTTCCAGCTTGTCTACTGTGACAGTATGGTGGCGCTGTGGTTGAAGCCGGCTGCGCAGCTCCTTGGGAGTGCCGTCAGCCCGGATTTGACCTTGATGCATTAAGGCGACTTGTTGACATAACTTCTCGGCTTCACTCAAATCGTGGGTGATCAGGAAGAAAGTCATCCCTTGCTGCTGCATCATATCCAACAGCAGTTGGTGCAGCCGTTGGCTGCCGTTTGGGTCCAGGCTGCGGCTGGGCTCATCCAGGAAAAGAATTCGGGGTTGGTGCAGCAGGCTGCGAGCAATGGACAGCCGCTGTTTCATGCCGCTGGAGAATTCACTGAAGCGCCGGTCGGCTGATTCGGTCAATTGGACCTGGGCCAGAACTAAATTGATGCGCTCCTGGGCCTGCCGCCCGCTCAGCCCATGCAGCGCAGCGAAAAATGCCAAATTGCGCCGGGCCGACAGCCGCCAGTAGAAGCTGCGTTCATCTGATACCACCAGCCCCACTGAGGCACGAATGGATCGCATATCCTCTAGCGGGTAGCCGCTCACCTGGGCAGTTCCGCTGCTGGGTGAAATCAAGGTACACAGCATTTTGACTAAGGTTGTCTTCCCGGCGCCATTGGGGCCCAACAAGCCAAACATCTGGCCAGACGGGATGGACAACGATACCTTGGAAACAGCCAGAACCGGCTCGGATTGGGATTTCTTGCCCCAACCGTTGGCGCCTTCAAACTGTTTGCTGAGCTGGTCCGTTTCAATCGCGATCGCAGTCATTGACAGCAAGTCTACGAGATAGCAATCTGCTGTCAAGTAGCTTGCGACCGCCCTTTTCGGAGACTGACTTGTTGCTCAGTATCCGCTTTTCGGGATAAAATGCTTCATGTAATCGGGAAATGTTCTCGAGATTACCGGAACAAATGGCAAGGAGAATGGCTGATGTCCACATTATTTGCCGGGGGAAAGCCGGAAACAAATGACGTACCAGATGGCGCGACCGAGGAAGATCGGATGCGCTCCCTGATTGAAACGCTCAGCGCCTATATAGAACATTATCACGGCGGCACCGTCGAATTGGTCTCCTTTGAAGAACAAGTGCTTAAAGTTCGAATGAGGGGTGCCTGCAAGGGATGTAATCTTGCCCCAGTGACCCTTCATGGCTGGATTGAAGGGACTGTCAGACCTTTCTTCCCTGAACTTCAGGAAGTCATGGCAGTCAGCTGACACATCGCGTGTTGAAATCGCAACTATCACCGGCTCCAACACGCCTTGAGCAAGGCGGAGCATTTGTCCGCCGTGATGATGATGGATTCGCGCCCCTGGATCTGGACAGAACGGTAGGCTCCGGCTGCCCATGCGGAAGTAATTAACCAGATTACTTCCGCTTTTTAGTACCTGGCGCTGATGTGGTCATCACCCTGCGTTGACCGCAGGGTTCATCTGAAAGCAGGCAAGATGCCTGTTTCCCAAAACATGACGTCCCCACACAATTGATGGAGAGAACCCTGTGCCTTCAAATAACGAAAGCGGACAAGCCAAGGAACTGCCCCAGGACAATCTGGTTGAGACTCGCCACACCGTCACGATTGGCGGGCAGGAGATAAATTACACGGTCACTGCCGGCACCATGGTGCTCAAGCAGGAAGAAGAGAAAGATGAGAAGGCTGACGGTGAAAAGGCCAAGGCTTCTATGTTTTTCACCGCCTATACCCGCGATGGGTTCGAGGATGTGGGAAAACGCCCTCTGACCTTCAGTTTCAACGGCGGCCCTGGCTCATCTTCCGTCTGGCTGCATCTCGGGGTCCTCGGCCCCCGGCGGGTAGACGTTGAGAAAGACGGTAAACCGCTTCCCCCCCCGTACCAACTGGTAGACAACAGCTATTCCATCCTGGATTATTCCGATCTGGTTTTTATTGATCCGGTGAGCACAGGCTTCAGCCGGGCGGTCACTGGCGAGGAGCCGAAGCAGTTCTTTGATTTCAGGAAGGATATCGACTTCGTCGGCGATTTTATCCGCCTGTATACCACCCGCTATCAGCGCTGGTCCTCCCCGAAATTCCTGATTGGCGAAAGCTATGGCACTACTAGAGCGGCAGGATTGTCTGGCTATCTTCAGGAGCGGCATGGCATGTATCTCAATGGGATCATGCTGGTCTCGTCTATTCTAGACTTCCAAACGGCCCGATTTACGGCAGGAAACGACCTGCCCTACATCCTCTTTCTGCCCACCTTTACCGCCACCGCCTGGTATCACCGGCAGCTGAGTGAGGCGTATCAAGCGGATCTGCACCAGACCTTGGCAGAGGTAGAAGCGTTCGCCACTGGTGAGTACACTTTGGCTTTGATGAAAGGGTCAAAACTGCCGGCAGATGAGCGGGCCGCCATTATCGAGAAACTGTCGCGATACACCGGCCTCTCGCCGGATTACATTGAGCAGACCAACCTTCGCATTAATATTCACCGTTTCACTAAAGAGCTGCTCCGGGCAGAACGCCGTACAGTCGGCCGGTTAGACAGCCGTTTTGCTGGCACTGACCGGGATGCCGCTGGCGAGTACACCGAGTTCGATCCCAGCTACGCCATCATTCAGGGCCCCTATACGGCCATGTTTAATGATTACGTTCGCCGGGAGCTCAAGTTTGAGTCTGATCTCCCTTATGAGATTTTGAGCGGACGGGTAAACCTTTCCTGGAAGTACGATGAACATAAAAATGAATTCGTCAATGTCGCCGAAACGCTGCGGAAGGCGATGCGCATCAACCCGTTCTTGAAAGTATTGGTAGCCAATGGCTACTTCGATCTGGCCACCCCTTATCTGGCGACCCGGTACACATTCGACCACCTGGACATCGACCCGGGGCTGCAGCAGAACATCACCATGACTTACTATGAAGCGGGCCACATGATGTATGTTCATGAGCCATCAATGGCCCAGCTCAGGGAGGATCTAGTTAGTTTTATCCAGGCGGCGATACCAGACCGGGATTAATGTAGTCCCCGGTTGTTGTCAAAATATGGCTTTGTCGGCAGCGGCAAAAGGAGTGGATCATGCGAATACTGGCGGTTATCACGGGGGACTATGGACAGCGCCACATCTCAAACGTTCAGGCTCACGGCCCATCCCATTGGGAAATTGAAATATGGGAGGCGCCCACCCGATTCCCTCTGGTCATCGATTATCCCGAGGATTATGTACCGGAATCGATGGCACCCGCCGATCTGATCCTTTCCTTCGCGGAGCACAAAGGCGTGGCTGAACTGCTGCCGGAGATCGCCAAATTGACCGGCGCCAAGTCGGTGATCGCGGCGGTTGACAGTGAGGCCTGGCTCCCTCGGGGACTGGCCCGGCAAATGCGAGGATGGCTCGAGAAGATGGGTGTCGCCGTGGTGACCCCTAAACCCCTTTGTTCTCTCACCGAGACCCATTACAGCTCCGCTCGCCGGCTGCACATCGCCTATCAGGATGCCCACATCGCTGAATTCGCCCGCTATTTCGGCTGCCCCGACTTGAACATCACCGTTGATCCGGAAACCCGCTGTATCACCGCTGCCGAAGTCAAGCGTGATGCCGTTTGCGGCTGTGCCCGTTTCGTTGCTGAAGGATTGATCGGCATCAACGCCGACGACTCTGAGGAAAAAGCAGGATTGCTGCACCACCATTTCCCCTGCCTGGCCAGCATGGGGATTGATTCAGATTACGGTGACACCTTGATGCATATCTCCGGCAACCTGCTCAGGGACAATGTTGCTGAACAGGTAAAACCATTCAAAAAGGTGCAGTTCATCCGTCCGGGCAACCGAAGCGATTGATTATTTGACGGCGGTGATAGTTGACTTCAACTTCACCTGCTAGACATCCAGTCGTTTGGCGTATGATTCCCAATTAGGTTGCTGGCTGGCAGCCAGTGCTTCTTTTTCAGCGGCGATGTCATAGGCCACGGTTTGTTTCTGAATCGACCATCCCTGCTGCTTGTCCCAATCCAGCAATCCGTATTTGGCCCGGGGATCGTTGTCTCCAGGTAGACTGACAGAACTGATGTTAGCCAGGGCGATCCCTCGCCAGCGGCGCAGATTGGGGACGTGCAGGTGCCCGAAGGCGATGACGCCGGCAGCCGTGCCATCTAGAAGCGGCGCCAATTCCTCGTCCGATTGCGCCTGCTGCACCTGGCCGAAGATCCTTTCCTGTTCCTTTTCTGTAGGGTAGATGACCTGATCGACATCGATAGGGTTGGCATGGACCATCAGCAGATCCTGCTCAGCGCTGCCGCTGGGGGAGAATCGGTGTTGAAACGGCAGCGCGGCCAACCAGGTCAGCTGTGTTTCGCTCAGAAGGGATCGGGTCCAGCCGCCGATCTCATAGAGATGCTGCCGGTGAGCCAACTGCCGCCCCTGTAGGCTGCTGGGCGGCAGCGGTGGATCCAAGATCCATTTATCTGTGTTGCCGTAGATACTGATGATCTCCCGCGATCTTACCAGTTCCAGGCAAGCTGCCGCCCGCGGGCCGAAGAGGCCCACATCGCCGGCGAAGGCGATGACATCGGGCGACTGCCGGTCGATATCGGCCAGTACAGCCTCCAAAGCGGAAAGATTGCCGTGAACATCAGAGAATATCGCGATTCGCATCTTCTGTTCTCCTATTTGAGTACCCGTTCTCATCACATTGCTACGATTCATTCTATCACACAACCCGATGAGGAAAGCCAGGCTTCATAGCAGGATCTTGCACCGAACTGTGAAGTTGGGAAGGACGGCAAAGATGGCTACAATGGAAGCATGCCAATCACTGGCAGCAAGACTCTGATCTTAACTTACTATCCAACTGGCGGGTTACCAAAATGACAAGGGAAATCAGATGCTAGATAGAGCAAAATTATTGAAAGAACAGCTGGTTTATCTAAGAAGGACTATTCACCAGCAGCCGGAATTGGGGTTTGAGGAATTTCAAACCGGGACGCTGGTTGCCAATACCTTGAGGGATCTAGGTGTAGAGCTTCAGACCGGCGTTGGCAAGACTGGGGTCGTGGCCAGGATAGGAAACGGCAACGGCCCTACCATCGGATTGAGAGCCGATATGGATGCCCTGCCGATCCTGGAGGCCAATGAGGTCGCCTACAAATCCCAGGTTCCCGGCAAGATGCATGCTTGTGGGCATGATGCCCACACCGCTATGCTCATCGGCGCGGCAATGCTGCTAAAAGACGAACCATTTGACGGCGAAATCCGGTTCCTCTTTCAGCCGTCAGAGGAACGGCAGGATAATGAAGGCGAAAGCGGCGCCACGCGCATGATCGCCGATGGGGCGATGGCCGGCGTCGATGCCGTTGTCGGCATGCATGTCAACGGCACCATTGACCGAGGAAAGATTGCCATCACCGACGGCTTCGCTTTGGCTAACACCGATAGGGCGTATGCTAAAATCATAGGGACCGGCGGTCACGGTGCCTCCCCGCATGCCGCTCGCGATCCCATCTTCATGGCCGTTCCTATCTTGACCGCCCTGTATGGCATTGTCTCTCGCTGGGTGAAACCGATTGAGCCGGCGGTGCTCACCATTGGCAAGATCAGCG
>JAHEEY010000228.1 GCA_024640485.1 Chloroflexota bacterium
GGGGCGGCCTGCTCCAGGGGATCGGCGGCGCCCGATAGGGCGTAGGCCAGGGCGATAGCCAGCTCGGCGATGGTGTGGCTGTCGTGCATGTCGCCGAAGTCAATGATCCCGGCTATTTCGCCTTTTTGGGAGACCAGCAGGTTGTGGTCGTTGGCGTCGTTGTGGATGACGCTTCGGCGCAGCGCCGGGAAATGGGGCATCGCTTCCCGCTGGTAGAGGGCCAGGAACTCAGCGGCAAGCTGGCGCTGGTCCCGGTCGGGGATGTGGCCGATGTGGTCCTGAATGACGGTGTCGGCGGCTGCCAGATCCCAGTGGAACGTACGCGCCTGGGTGGGGTGGGGAAAGCTCATAAATCGGCGGTCTATCCGGCCTAGAAAGGCGCCCAGGGCGCGGCGAAGGCGGGGCGGGCGGCTTTCCAGCTGTGCCCAGGTAATCCCCGGCAGGAAGCGAAGCAGGCGGATCATATGGCTGCCGCGGACGCCGATCTGCTGCCCATCGAGGGTGGAAATCAGCTCCGGGATCAAGGGTCGCAGCTGATCATCGCCGCGCAGATGGGTGATGGCGTTGATCTCGAACTGGAGTACCGCCCGGCTCTCACGGGCGCTGGAGATCTTCAGGACGAAGCCGCTGCCGCCGGGCTGGGAGAGCTTGAAGTTCTGGTCCCGCTCGCTTGGCAGCGGTTTGGCGGCGGCGTCGATGCCGTAGAGCGCCAGCGCCATTTCCTGGGCCTGCCGCGCGGTGTAGCTGGGGCGGTACTCCTCGATGATGGACATGATGGCTGCCGGGACGCGGGCCAGATAGGCCGGCGTCGCCGCGGTGTCTCCTGCTATTCTCTGATCAAAATCATGACGGTGATGTCGTCGTATTGGGGGTGGTCGCCGGTGAAATCGCGGACGGCGGCGATCAGTTTGTCTTCGATCACCTCGGCGGAGCGGCTGGCATTGGCCGCCAGGATGCGGAACAGCCGCCCTTCGCCGAAGAATTCCTCATCTTCATCCTGTGATTCGGTAATGCCGTCGGTGTACAGGGCCAGGACGTCTCCGGAAGAAAGCTGGACCTGGCCTTGTTCCCACTCGCCGTCAGGGATGATCCCCAGGGGCAGGGCGGTGCGGGTCAGCGGGTAGGGCTGGCTGCCGTCGTCGGAACGCAGCAGCAGCGGCGGGTTGTGCCCGGCGTTGCAGTAGCGCATCAGGCCGCTGCCGGTATCCAGGATGGCATAGAAGACGGTGACAAACAGGTCGCTGCTGGTGTCGGCCAGGATGCGCTGGTTGGCCGCCTGCAGCGCTTTGGCGGGGTCGTCGACATATTCCAGGGCGTAGGTGCGGATCAAGGTGCGGCTGAGGGCCATGAATAGGGCGGCGCCCATCCCTTTGTCGGCCACGTCGGCGACCAGCAGCCCAAGATGGCCGTTGGAGAGCTCGATGATGTCGTAGAAATCGCCGGAACCGTCGCGGGCCGACTCCAGGGTGACGGCGATCTGCCAGCCGGGGATGTCGGGCATCTGCTTGGGCAGGAAGCTCTCCTGAATCCTGCCGGCGGTGACCATCTCCTGAGTGACCTTTTCCAGGGCCAGCGCCTGGGCGTAATATTCCGCCTGGTATGCCTGGGCGTAGATCTCTTTCTGGTACGCTTCGGCCTGTTCTTCCAGGGCGTCGTCGAACTGCTGGATTCTGCTGTAGGCGGCGCCGATTTGGGCGGCCAGCCGCTCCAGCGAGGGGAGATAGGCCAGCAGGTCCAGCGGTTTTTCCAGGGCCAGCAGGCAGATGCCGCCGGCGGCTTCGTCGCCGTTGATGGGGATGGGCAGCATCAGCCCCCGCCACAGCCGTTTGCGTCCGGTGACGGCGGGCTGGACGTCCATCAGCAGGCGGTGCTCGCCGCTGGCCTGGGGCAGCTGCCGCCAGAGGGACTCCTCCAGTTGGAAATGGTCGGGGCCGTGGCGGAAGAGCAGCTGGTCGGGAAACAGCTTGATCTCCATGCGGCAGTCGGGGAACAAGGCGGGCAGCGACTCCGCCAGCAGATCCGGGATGATATCTTCATCCAGGGGGGCGGTGATGATTGACTGGGCCAGCCCTTCCAGGACGGCGGTCTCGCGGCCGCGGCGGTCGCTGATCAGCGCCGAGCGGCTCAGCCGGTGGGTCAGCCAGCCGGCGAGGAGCACCGCGGCGAGGAAGATGAGGTAGTCGGCGGCCCCCTGGCTGGCGTAGAGGCCGGCGGCGAAGAGGCCGAATGGATCGGCGATGCCGAAAATGAGGCTGCCCAACAGCAGGAAGCGGTTCATGCCGGCAGCATCGGTCATACTGCCGGATCCGACCAGCTCAGGGGACCGGCTGACACCCAGGATCAGCGGCAGGCGCAGCAGTCGGGGCAGCAGGAACCAGAGGAAGGTGGCGGCAGCGCCCGCCGCCAGCATCGGGCTGTCGATGCCGGCAAAGGGATAGCGCCCGCCCAACGCCTGATAGAGCTGCAGGGCGAGCAGCGCCGCCAGGGTGCTGTTGGCCACCGACGAGACCAGCCGCCGCCAGCGAAATGTGGCCGAAAGGGTGCCGGCGCGAAGATCCAGGTAGAAGTGGATCAGCGCCGCCGCCGGACCAATCCACAAGGCAGAGGGGCCGGCGATGAGGGCGGCTGACCAAAAGGGAATGCTTTCCAGAGTGCCGGGGCTGACCACGAAGACGCCGGGCCGGACTTCCAGGCGGATGTCCAGACTCGTCTGTCCCAGCACCACGACCGCTGCCAGGGATGCCAGCAAGAGCCAGGTTGAGGGAACCGCGGCAAAATCAGTCGTAAGTGAGAGCCAGATGAGTCCAGCCAGGGCAAAGGGGGCGAAGTAGAGCAGTGAAGCGATGTCCAGCAGGGCGCCGATGAGCTGCAGTCCAGAGGTGCCGGGTTCCTGCCTGGCGCTGCTCCGCTTCAGAATGTTGAGGAGAAATCGTCTGATCATGCCCTTCATTGCCGCCTTGTCACAACGAACTCGGAAAAAACAGCTTGACACCCGCTGCCATCTTATGCTACAGTAAATCTCGGCATGGGCAACCATGACTACTGAAAAGGAGAAAGGCTGCGAGTCAGACCGATAATAACGATGAACAGAATGTTTGACCAATGGCTTAAAACCGTGTCCCCAGCTTATGGTGGATCTTCTCCTTATCGGAGTGTGCCTGTTGCCTGAATGCTTTAATTAGCGATTTCTAAAGGGCCGCGGCGCACAGCCTGCGGCCCTTTTTTTGTTTATGTGATTCTTTGGGATCATGTTGACCATCAAAAGGACGTGGGCAAAAGCTCAAGTCCTTTTTTTTGTCTTGCCGACCAGGCATAGAGGGGGAGCAGAAGGAGCGTTGATATGAACGAGATCAAACGAACACGCAAGCAGACCGACAGCGGGATTGATATCAGGTAGCAGACGAATTCGCTGCCGGCGACGACGAAGATCTGAGCGTCGCGGCAGCCCAGGAGACAACGATGATAATCAACAAACAGATCAGAAAATGGGTTTCGAACCGGCAGGATAGGATGCCGGCAGAGATTTTTCAACTTGGTAAACGTGGTGAGATGACAGCAGCCGCCAAGCAGATGGATACGGCCCGGGGAACCACCCCCACAGCCGGGAATGGGACGGTTGAGTTAAAAGAATTTCTAGAAACGTAGGGACATTCGGTCAAGAGCTGCCGCCCGGGGCGGCACGAACTAGGTGAGCGGTAATACCCGGTCAACGGGAAACACGGCAAACCCTTTCGAGCTTCATTGTCGGATGTCTAATGAGGCGATTTTGCGAGATGAACCGATTGAGAGCAGCAATAGTCAGTGCGGTGATAGGCAGCATAATAGGCATGGTGTCAGCGGCAGTAGTGTCGGTCGCTTCCGTGCAGCTGCTGGGTGTCGCGCCGGTAATCATCGGCAGGCTGCTGCCATTGGCAGCGGCGCATGGCGCCATCATCGGTGGTTTGGTCGGACTGATCAACCACAATCTGTGTGTCGGAGAGGTCTGTGTGTCGCTGGTGCTGCTGAGTGTGGCATTGAGCGCGGCGGCGGTCATTGGCGGACATTACCCAGGTGAATCCCTGCTGCCGGCAGCGATTTATGGGCTGGGGATCATCAACAGCTTGTTGATCGGCCCGGCGGTATTGTCGATAGCGAAGCAGTTTGTACCGCTGCAGAGACGGCAAATTTGGTAGCGCTGCGGCTGCCAGGAAGGTGAACTATGGCTATTTATGAAAAAGAAGAAGTTAATCGAATCGGATCAGCTGAATTAGACCAAAGAATCAAAGCGAAGAAGGTAACAGAGATGTTGACAGCAGAAGCAGTAGCAGTTGGAGTTGAACAGCGATATCTGGTGCGGGGCGCCCAGATGCAAGATATCGAGGCGGTGGCAGAGATGTTGAACCTCGGCGGTATCAAAGTCAAGGGACACCCTGACATCGACGTGGATGAGATGCGGATTGAATGGACCAATCCTACCTGGAACCGCGAGTCCTCGACGCGGGTGGTATTCAACGCCTCCGGAGACCCCATCGGCTATGTTGAAGTGTGGGACAACACCGAGATGCCCACCAACATATGGACCTGGGGGCGGGTCCATCCTGAGTACGAAGGAGAAGGGATCGGCGGCTATCTGATGAAGTGGGCCGAGCAGCGGGCGCGACAGGCAATCCACCGCGTTCCTAAGGAGATCAGGGTCGCCTTGAAAGCCGGCGCCGATGGCGAGAACAAGGAGGCGCAGCGGCTTTTCGAAGGGTATGGGATGACCCAGATCCGGCGATTCTGGAAGATGAGGATCGAGCTGGACAAGCCGGTACCTGAACCGCAGTTCCCTGACGGGATGGTTATCCGCACTTACGATGAGGTCGACGATCTGCGCAAGCTGTACCGGGCGGTCAACGACGGGTTCAAGGACCACTGGGGGTATGTAGAACGCCCTGAAGAGGAGCAGATGGTGCAGTGGCGCCACTTCCTTGATAGTGATCCGCACTACGATCCCACGCTGTTCTTCCTGGCGATGGACGGCGACGAGATCGGCGGCATCTCCCTATGCCGGCCTGTCGACGAAGGCGATCCCACCGTGGGCCACTGCGATCAGCTGGCGATCCGCCCGCCGTGGCGGCGGAAGCGGGTGGCGCTGAACTTGCTCTATCACACCTTCCGTGAGTTTCAGCGGCGAGGCCACAAGGCGGTCACTCTGGGGGTCGACGCCACCAGCTTGACCGGGGCAGAAGTGCTTTACCAAAAAGCGGGCATGCACCGCGAACGGGAAGGCGTCAGCTACGAGCTGATCCTGAGACCCGGGAAGGATATTTCCACTCAGGAAGCAGGCCAGCATGACGGATCCTAGCCGTAAAATATAATCAGGCGGGACGGGTGAACAGCCCGTCCCGTTTTCTGTTCTCGGGAACACCGCGCCTCCTATGAAGAAAATTCCACCCCGGCAGCTTTATCTGATTCTCAGCAGTGCCGCCTCTCTCTTCTTTACGATTACGTTCACAACCAGCGCGATCTACCGATTCCAGACGGCGGGCTTAAACCCGCTGCAGCTGGTATTGGTGGGGACTGTGCTGGAAGCGTCTGTCTTTCTATTCGAGATACCCACAGGGATCGTGGCGGACCTATACAGCCGGCGGCTGTCGGTGATCATCGGCTACCTGCTGATTGGCGCCGGCTTCATCGTGGAAGGGAGCTTTCCTGTCTTTGGGGCGGTGCTGCTGGCCCAGTTCCTGTGGGGGGTGGGCTACACCTTCACCAGCGGGGCGCTGGATGCCTGGCTGGCCGGGGAATTGGGTGAGGCGGCGCTGACGCCGGTCTATCTTCGGGGGTCGCAGCTGAGCCAACTGGCCAGCTTCGTGGGCATCTTCGCCGGGGTCAGTTTCGCCTCTGTGGGGCTGTACCTGCCGTTTATGGTGGGCGGCGTCGGGATGGCGGCGCTGGCGCTGTTCCTGGCGGCGGCGATGCCGGAGATCGGGTTCCAGCGGGCGGAGGTGGAAGAGCGGGAGAGCTGGGGGAAAATGGCGGCGATGTTCAAGCAGGGGATGGGGGTGATCCAGGGACGGCCACTGCTGAAGACGGCGATGCTGATCACCTTTATCTACGGGCTGTACAGCGAAGTACTGGACCGGCTGTGGGAGACCCACTTTCTGGACAATTTCACCCTGCCGTCGCTGGGTCAGCTGGATGTGATCTACTGGTTCGGGCTGATTGAAGCGAGCACCATGCTGATCATCATCGCCGCTACGGAGATAATCCGGCGGCGGCTGGACAAGCTGGGATACCAGGCGGCGGTGAAGACGCTGATGCTGCTGGACAGCCTGCTGGTGCTGGGGCTGATCGGCTTCGGGTTGGCGGGCAACTTCACCCTGGCGCTGGCGGCGTACGGCACCGTGGCTGTGGTCCGGAGCAGCTCCCGACCGGTCTATTCGGCATGGCTCAACCGGGGAATCGATCCCGCGGTACGGGCGACGGTGCTGTCTACGGTCAGCCAGATGGACGCCATCGGGCAGGTCGCCGGCGGGCCGGCGGTGGGGGCGCTGGCGACCCGCTTCGGGCTGCGGGCGGCGATGGTGCTCTCCGGCGTCATCCTCAGCCCGGTCCTGGGGCTGTATGGGCGGGCGCTGCGGCAGGAAGGGGAGCTGGCCTCACTGCCCCAAACTGCGGCTGCCACGGGGGATGATTAGCGCATTCCGCCGGGGCGGCAACGTTGTATCAAAGCGTGGGCTGCCCTATAATTTCTTAGAGCTTGACCAATCGTCCGGCCGCCGCCGCCGGCAGTAGCACAGCAGGTGGGTGTATCCTTGGAAACGAATGAAGCCCCGACCCCGAAGTTCGCCCATAACATTGAAGAGGAGTTCGCCAGAATTCTGGACTATTACGGGATGCATTGGGAGTACGAACCGCGCACATTCCCGCTGGAGTGGGATGAAGAGGGGACGGTGACCACCGCATTCTCCCCCGATTTCTACCTGGTGGATGAAGATCTGTACGTGGAGCTGACCACCGCCCGGCCGAAGCTGATCACCAAGAAGAACAAGAAAATCAAACGGATGGCGGAGCTGTACCCGGAGATCAAGGTCAAGCTGTTGAAACGGAGTGACCTGCGCGATATGATGATCAAGTACGGCATGGACGACCAGGCTGCCGGGATCGTCGGCACCGAGGCGCAGTAGGGGGCGATATGGACAGTGAGGCAGTTTTAGAAAAATACGGCGAGCTGGGCGCGGGCATCCGCAGCGTCTTGTTCTCGGCGGAGGAGATCCAGGCGCGGATCAGTGAGATGGGCGCGGCTATTTCCGCCGACTATGAGTGCTGCCACCCGGTGCTGGTGGGGGTGCTCAAAGGGGTGGTCCCTTTCATGGCGGATTTGATGCGGGCGATCACCATCCCCATCGAAATCGACTACATGGCGGTGGCCAGCTATTCGCCGGAGTCGCGTGACAGCGGCGTGGTCCGTCTGGAGAAGGATTTGGGGCTGCCTATTAAGGGACGCCACGTGCTTT
>JAHEEY010000229.1:0-4041 GCA_024640485.1 Chloroflexota bacterium
ACCGCCTTTTCAATACCACCCAGCGCCATCTCCGCCTGGGCTATATAGAAATAGATTTCCGAAGGAGGCGTGCCCCCGTGGAGCTGCTCCAGCTCTTCAAAAGCTTCAATCGCTTCACGGTATTTCCCATCCCGGAAGGTGCTGATTCCCAGGGAATAGAGCGATTCCGACTGCTGCTGCCGGCTGAGTTCCGATCGGCTGGCCAGGCTCCCCTGAAACTGGCTCGATGCCCCGGTGTAATCGCCGCTAACCAGTTCACTGCGCCCCAGTTCGATACGCTCCGCCGCCTTTGGAGTCGCTGTGGGTGTGGCCGAAGGCGTCGGCGTCAAGGTTGGGGTTGGCGTGTCCGGCGTAGCCCCGAACGGTAGCGTCGGCGCCGGAGCAGGTGCCGTCGGCAGCCCAGGTGCCAGCGAAGGGGTAGGCATCGCCGTAGGCGCGCCCTGGTTGACGGCCGCTTCCGCCTCACCAGTCGGTTGGCTGTCGCCGCATCCTGCTGACGCCAACAACACCAGCAGCAAGACAATTGCCATCCAGCCGCGTTTGAACCCAACAACAGAACTAAGCAACACCATACCTCATCGTAATCGCCTGCCTTTAACCATTTCCCAACCCAGGACCAGCGGCGCCGCCTGCGTCAGTCCCAGCCAAACCATCAGCACCGTCACCATCTTTCGGGCATCATCGACCTGGTTCTGTATGCTGCTGCGGACCCGCCGCGCCCTGTCGCCCACATCCGTGACCAGCTTGAGGTAGCCCTCCAGCTGCGGGCCAACCTCCGCTACCCGGCCGTTGATCCGATTCAGATCCTCCGCCAGTAAGGTAATGTCACTGCTGATCATCTCCAAATTGCTGCTGGTCACATCCACGTGGGACTGCAGCAGCCGCAGTCTGTCCGGCAGAGGCTCCAGGCTGCTGCCAATTTGACTCAGAGATTCATCGAAAGGCACCGGCGGATCATAATCAATGCCCAGGTCGTACTTGATTTGAATGCCCAGAATCCTCTGGTCAATCTTAAAACTGTTTAAGGTGGTTAGCGTATCGTCGACCACTCCGGCCACCTGCACCACGCTGGGCAGTGCCTCCTCTATCGACTCTAGGCTGTCGGGCACTTCCTGGCTGGCGATGGTGCCGATCTCGCCCAACAGCGGCTGCGTCTCATCAATGCTTTCCGAGAGATGATTGGCGGTATCCACCACCGTTTCCATACCACTGTTCACATCAACCACCGTCGATCTTGCCAATGTCAACGTCTCTTCTACGGTGTCCAGGCTGTCAATCAGCAGCTGCAGGCTGCTGTCAACTCCCGACGCCGTCGCCTCAATCACGCCGGTGCTGTATTTGGCGCCGTAGTAGCTGACCCCGATTCCGGTAATGCCGAAAAGCAGCATGATGAGTCCCAGGATTCTTCTGATCATTCTTTTCTTCCTCCACACCTTCTATCAGGGTTTATGCCCGCTGGGCCAGTTCAGTTGCAGGAGCCCTATTCATAGAACCCGGGCGCCGGTTGCAGGATACTGGTCTCCTGCGCGGTTCACAGCTTTCGCTGGACGGATTGGCGCGGCTGAAGTCGGTATGCTTCTCGATATCCAACTACTCGCCGCTGCCTGCATTCAGCGCCCAAAGCGCCGTCCGCATCGTAGATCGGTTGACTGCGCCTTCATCGGCCGAGGCCGTCGCCATCGCCTCCCATATCAGCTGAAACGCATCGTACGCTGGCCCAGCCAACGGGCCGGCCTCTTCATCAAACGGGGTGATCTCCTGGTACCGCTGGCGGAACTCAGCTGGCAGATCCGCTGCCGCCGATGGCTGGAAACGGCCTTCACCGCCCCGTATGAAAGCCATCCCAGAGGATTCATACAATGGGGCCGCCGCCGCGTTCGACTCCGGCAGCCAATGCCCCACCACCACAACCACGGCCGGATCAATCACCAGTGATGCCGCCACCGCCGCCGCCGTCTCCGGATCGCCGCCATCATCCACCGCTACCAGGCTCACCCGGTATCCGCCGATTCCGCCGGCGGCGTTGATCTCCCGGACAGCCATCCGGGCGCTGTAGATCACATCGTACCCGATCTCTCGATGACGCCCTTCAAAAGGGGCTGCCAGCCCTATCTTGACCACCGGATCCACCGATCCGCAGCCGCTCAGCAACCACACCCATGCCAGCAGCGCCCACCACAGCCGTGGACGGAGCCGCCGAAGACTTGTCCGGCTGTGAACCCCCACTTGCGCCCCTCTACCGGCATAGTTGAACACGGGCAAGATGCTCCTCGTAGGTGACGCTGAACAGATGGCTGCCCGCCACCTCGGCATGACAGTCAGCTACAAAAAACAGGTAGTTGCTTTCCACCGGCATCGCCACCGCCTCTAGGGATGATAGTCCGGGGTTCGCGATTGGGCCCGGGGGCAATCCCGGGGCCACATACGTATTGTAGGGGGAGTCTATCTGCAGATCGTCGTAATACAGCGGCGATTTCCACCAGCTGTCCGTTTCCGGCTGATAGCCCACGGCGTACTGCGTCGTTGGATCCGCTTCCAGCCGCATGCCCTGCGCCAACCGGTTGTAAAATACACTGGCGATCACCGGACGCTCGCTGTGAATAACCGCTTCTCGCTCCACGATAGAGGCCAGGGTCACCGCCTGCTGCAGTGACAATCCATTGGCCCCGAACGCCTGCCGCATCGCCGGCGTCACCCGCCGGCCGAAATTCTGCAGCATCTGTTCGATCAAATAGCCGGCGTCCGCGTCCAGCGGCACCCGGTAGGTGTCCGGGAACAAGAACCCTTCTAAAGAAGCGTCTGCCGGCAGCGAGGCCAGGAAATCATACGGCTGCGCCTCAAAGCCCGTCTGCCTCAATGCTATTGAGCGGAATTGGCTGGCATCGATGTCCGCCGGACTAACCGCTTCCAGATAAGCAGCGATCTCCTCCAAACGCCACCCTTCCAGCATCCGCAGCTCGATCTCTTTCGCCCGTGATTCGGTCAACGCGGCCGCCAGCTCTGGGATGGTCCACTGCGGGCTGAGGACATACTCGCCCGCCTCCAATCCCGCGTCGATCCCCTGGAATTGGGCATATTTGAGAAACAACTCCGTGTTTTCCAACACCCCTTGGGCGGCCAGATTGCTGGCAATCATGTTCGCCGACTCGCCCGGGTTGACCACGAAATTCACCGGCTGGCTCCCGCTCCCTGCCGGCTGGCCCAACTCCACCGTCTTGGAAGACAGATACGTCTGCAGGTAGAAATGCTGCGCCGCGCTCAGATCGATGCTCCCCCCTTTCACCAGGTCGCTGTACCCCTGCTTCATCGCCTGCCATCGCCCGCCAACCACAAAGACCGCCGCGCCCACAAGGGTCAGCACCACAATCATGAATCCAATTCGGAAGCTCCATTTCCAACCGCTGCTCATAGCGCTCCTTGCTCCCTGGTCCGGCGATCAGACAGATGGGCATCCAGATAGCTCTGCAGGATAAAAGCCGCGGCGGCGGCATCCACCCACCCGTGGAGTTTCTTACCGCTCTTTCCTCTGGACCGCAAGCTGGCTTGGGCGTCGACAGTGCTCAAGCTTTCATCCCACAACACCACCGGCACGCTGATATGCTTCTCCATCTCCGCGGTATAGCCCCGGACCCACTGCGCGCGTTGGCCCTCCTCCCCGCCCAGGGTAATCGGCAGCCCCATCACCAGCAGGCAGATCCCTTGGTCATCAATGATCGCCTGATACCGGGCGAAATCTTCCCGCTTCGACTTCCGGTTGATGACGCTGTGGGAGCTGGCCACCAGCCGCGTCTCATCACTGATCGCCACGCCAATGCGCTTCTCTCCCAAATCTAGAGCCATCACGCGGCCCAAAGTTTCTTCAATCATATTCTCTAACACTCTACTCGGCCTGTTGTTCACAGCCCATATGCCGTCGCCGCGCGCCGGCGCACGTCCCAGGCGCATTGCCACCATGCTGCCTGAAGCATCTCAGAAAACGCGCCCCATGACTTTTCGCTTTCCCTACGCTTTCTCTATATCCTGGCCTAAACCGCCGTTAGT
>JAHEEY010000229.1:4051-7424 GCA_024640485.1 Chloroflexota bacterium
CCTGCTGGAAGCTTTCCAGGAACTCAAGCAGCCAACCAGGCACCGCCTCGCCGTGACTGGCCCGTTCCAACGCCGGCAGCGGCGCCGTCACCCGGTGCCAGGTCAGCGCCCTGGAGATCATCCCCAGCCGGTACGCCAGCGTAAACGCCCGCAGTAGATCCGGTCCGGATGTCCGGCCGCTCCACACTTCCAGATAAACGTCTCGCAGCCGGTTGAGTTCAGGCGAGCCTTGGGCCAGCTCCAGCCGGTAGCCCGCGCTCCTGAGAGTGACCAGCAGGGTGGAAAATGGGTGGCTGACGCTGCTTTCGGCCCAGTCCGACAGGATCACCTGGCCATCATTCAGGAAAATGTTGGCATCATGGAAATCTTCATGATGAAGGGATTCGGGAATCCCAAACGATTCCAGCTCAAGGCACATCTCCCGCGTCCTTGGGACCAGCGCCTGAAGCTGCCCCCGTTGCTTCCGGGAAAGCCCTTCCGGCTGGTCCAACTGCACCGCCGCCTCATCGTTGAGCAGCGACGCCAGCTGAGACGGCAGCGTAGACAGCCGCCGGTCCAACGCCCCCGCCTGTAGGAGCGCTTCCGTCTGGGCCGCCATCTCCATCTGAATTTCCGCATAAAGCCGCAAAATCCCATCCCAATGGTCCAGATCCGCGACGTCGTTGATCACCGAACGTAAGGTGATCCCCATATCTTTGAGCAGCATCCAACCTGCCTGATCCTCCGATGCCACCAGCACCGGCATGCAGCCCGGGTGCCGCTTCGCCAGCATTCCCGTTAACCTCGGCTCGTGGCTCAGGGAAGGAGACGCCGCCTTGAAGAAAAGCGCCCCATCATCCGTGGGTACCCGCATCACCGTTGACCAGGGGCGGATGTGCGGCTGCGTGATTTCGCCGGTAAGCGACAATCCCTGCCTGCTCAGCTGTTCAACGATCCACCCCTCAGCTTTTGCCAGCCAAATTTCGTCTGTCCAAATCATGGGTCTGCTTCTTGGAGAATGCCGTAACTGCGCCCGAAGTTAGGGGGCGCCGCGGCCTACTCGGTGAGTATCCGGGTCTCAATACGCCCGGCCGTGTAAGGGATCCGGTTGAACCAGGTCGGCCAAAGCTCGATTAAAGGCGGCTCCTGCAGCGACAGCTCTTTAAACAGATATGCCACCGCCGCATCCTGCGGCTGGCCCTCGATCATCTTCAAATGCTCGTCCAGGCTCAGCTCCGACGCCACCAGCCCTTGGCCTTCCACCATGAATGAGATCCGGCCGTGCTCATCGACGCCAATCTCCTCACCTGCCTTCACCTGGATGGTATCTGCCAGCAGCGACAGGCCCGGCGGCACGGATACTTTCATCGCCTCATACATCAGGCCGGTCGCGTAGGTGAGATCGACTGCGGTCCCCTGCAGCTGTGCTTCCATCTTCAGCCGGAGTTCATCCGCCTGTTCGCCCACCTGGTGAGAGAAAACTTCGTAATTCACCGCCACCACCCGCAGCGAGCTGCGCGCCAGAAACTCTCGCTCAGTCAGCCGCGTTTCCATGTCCGCCATCGCCACCGCTTGAAGAAACTGCAGCACCTGGGAACGGAGCCGTGATAGATCCTCTGCCGCAACCGCTGGGACGTCTCGCACACCGCCGCCGCTCATCACCGATGGGTTGCTGACCAGCAGCAGCTCCGCCAGCGGACCATCGATCCGATTGACCGCGCCTGCCGATACGTTTCCCTGCGGCCCGGGGACCATTGCCACCACATCCACCTCCACCGTACTGCTGATTACACCGGTCAGCCTCACCGGGCTAATCGTTTGGAATGGGTGCAGCTCATCGCGGTCGCTGACGATGGTACCGGCAGGAATAGATACCGCCTCTTCGCTCTGGTTCACGAAGATCACCTGGCCTCGGGCTGGGTCAGCCGGCACCGTAACCACCCCGGTTGTCGGCGCTTCCGCCTGCCACGATTGGGTCACCTGCAGCAGCCGCCCTGGCATTCGCTTCTCACCGTAATCGACCGCCGCCAACTGCGGATCGGCGATGATCTGCTGGCTGGTGGTCAGCGGCCACACTTTGGGCCTCAATGTCACCGTCGCCGACGGCACGCCGTAGGAGAATCCAATCGCCAGGAGCGTTATCGCCCCGAAGAATAGAATAACCGTCGCATAGCGAAGCATCCACTGCTTCACAGAGATCACCCCGTCGGCGGCCGCTCGGTTCTCTGGCAGCAGATCAAGCGGCAGGTCCGGCCCCCCGGCCGTACCTTTCCAGGAAAAACCGACCCGTTCTCTTCGCCGCCGCCCTCGCCACCATCCTTGTTCGCCGCTGCGCGCATCCTCCTCATCACGGAAAGCGGGGATTCCCAGCGCCACCGCCTGCCGGCGAACGCCTTTGTCTTCTGAGACGACCCCCACTTCGACCCGCAGCCGGTCGGCGCTCCGCCGCAGCCGTGCCATTGCCAGCCCCTTCCAGGAAGAATCTGCCGCCGGCGGCAGCAGCAGAAGTACCCGACGTGCTCCGCTCCGATACATCAGATCGGAAGCTGAGATGATATCGTCATCGCTGTTTAGTCGGATTACTTTCACTGGAGATGACTCCAATTGAGATCAATAGTTGGAAAATAACTGGATCAACCTGACCTGTCAGACAGATCCGCGGCGTCGATCATCACGGCGGGTAGCCGCGGTCATTGGTCTGACCGCGGCCCACAACTTTCTCGTTAAGCCGCTGGCTGTCGCCGTCCCATTTCAGCCGGCGGCCTATTTGAGTGCCGCGCGCACCAAATCCGGGACCTTCCCCAGCGCTTCCGGCAGTTTGCTGGCATCCTTTCCGCCCGCTTGGGCCATATTCGGCCGTCCGCCGCCGCCGCCGCCAACCATCTTGGCCACATCCCGTACGATGTCGCCCGCCTTGACCCCACGCTTGATGGCGTCCTCAGTGACCGTCACCACAATCAGCGGTTTGCCGCTGCTCACCGTGGCGAACACCGCCGCCCCGGACCCGACCTTGTCTCGGAACCAATCAGCCATTTCCCGCAAACCGTCAGCCCCGGCGACATCGACCTGAGCCGCTAAGACGTTGACCCCCTCCACATCTTGGACCTTCAGCAGCAGGGCGTCAAACTGCCCTCGGGCCAACGCTCGCTGCGACTTCTCCAGCTCTTTTTGAAGCGCCTTATTCTCCGCCACCAATGACGCGATCCGGTTTTCCACTTCATCCACCGGCGCATTCAGGCTGTTGGAGAGCCGCTCCAATATCGTCAGCCGCTGGCTGACAAAATGCTGCGCGCCGCTGCCGGTGACAGCTTCCACCCGGCGCACCCCGGCGCCCACAGCCCCTTCACTGAGGAAGCGGAACAGCCCGATCTCCGCGGTCTCTCCCACATGCAGG
>JAHEEY010000230.1 GCA_024640485.1 Chloroflexota bacterium
GGTGCCGTCGGGGGCCAGGCCGCGAACACAGGCGGCCACGGCGTTCTCTACTTCTTCTGGGCTGCCGGCGGGCAGCACTGTCTGGGTGGAGATGCCCCCATAGTAAGCCAGGTTGCTGCCGAAGGTGGCCCGCAGCCAGCCATGGTCGATCACTTCCGGCTGGGCCGGGTTCAAGACGGTCAGGCCGATATCGACCAGATCGGGCAGGATGGGGGCGATTTGGCCGTCGGAGTGCATCATCACCGGCAGCCCGGCCTCTCTGAAGGGGGCGAACATCCGGGCCAGACGGGGCTTCATGAACTTGCGCCACAGCCGGGGGGAGAAGATCATGCTCTTTTGGGCGCCGTAATCATCGCCGAAGTAGCCGCCGTCGACCCCCAGGTCAAGGTAGCGCCGGATCAGCACCAGCTGAATTTCAGTGATCCGCTCCAACAGCGCTTCGGCGTAAGCCGGCTGCAGGATCATATCCATCAGAAAGGTATCGAATCCCCGCAGGGTATAGGCCCGCTCAAACAGGGCGAAGCCGAAGTTAGGCACCACGAACTGGGTGCCGCCCTGGGCCGCCGCCTTCTTGGCAGCGGTCGCCAGCAGATCCGGAGCGGTTGGGTCGGGCCAGGGGAATTGATCCAGATCTGGGTTGGCCCCCAGCGGCGGATCGGTGGGGAAGTACCCTTCTTCGTGGACATCAAAACCGGCGCCCCACCAATCGTATTTGATTCCGCCGTCCGGGCTGAATCTGGGGACGGTGTCCAGGTCGAGCCGCAGCAGGTGATTTCCTAGCCTTGCCGGCAGCGCTTCAATGGGAACCTCCAGGGCGGCCGACAGGGCGGCGCCCACTGAATCGGTGTAGTTGATTTGAGTTGGCAGGCGATCCACCGGCTGGTGGCTCAACGCCCTCCGCACCCGATCTTTGCTGCTCAACCTACTCGTGTCCATCCTGTTTACTCTCCTGTTGTCTGCCTAAGCCAGGTTGCGGCATTCTCTCTTAGCGGCCGACGCCGCACTTTCTGGCAATGGTATCATACGGCAGTTTCAATTGCCGAAATCTGGCGCGGCTGTCCGGAATGGGACTGTCAGCACGCCATAGAATTTAGACACCGAACCCTACCCGGATCATGGGCCAAAAACGGGCTGGGTGACACCACTCAGTTCTGTCCAGAATCCAGTGATCGGGATTCCCCCCTTTAGCCCAATGTGGGTTATAATACCCGCTGTCGCATATGAAGCTGTAGGCGCGATCGTCCTATAGCATAAAACGGTAAAGGAGTTAACCATGATTATCAAGCAGAAAGTTGCCGATCTGATGAACGCCCAAATCGCCAGTGAGTTCGCGGCATCAGCCCAATATGTTGCCATCGCGGTCCACTTCGACGATCTCGCCCTGCCAGCGTTGGCCGGATTTTTCTACAGCCAGGCTGAAGAAGAGCGGGCCCACGCCATGAAATTCATTCACTTCATGCTGGAAGTTGGCGCAAAACCGATCATCCCCGCCGTGCCTGCTTTGAAGAACGACTTCGAAGGGTTGGCTGAACCGGTTCAGTTCGCCCTGGACCAGGAGATGAAGGTCACCGATGAGATCAGCAATCTGGTTACCGCAGCTGGATCGGTCAACGACCACACCAGCAACCAGTTCCTGCAGTGGTTTGTCACCGAGCAGGTCGAAGAGATCGATACCATGACCACCCTGCTGCAGACCATCAAGCACGCCGGAAGCAACGTGCTGTGGGTGGAAGATTTCGTTCGCCGGAATCCGCAGCATGCCGCCCCTGGAGAAGCAGCCGCCTAACGTTTCACCCGCATTTGTAGGCATCAGCCGGCAGGATATCCTGCCGGCTGATGCTTTTTCTAACCTTGTACTCGATCTGTGCTACAATTCTGCGTTTTGACACTCAACAACGCGGGCAAATGTCGATGCCAAATCAAGTTTCAGCTGACCCAGACAAACTAGTTATCTTCATGCCGTCAGGCCGCCGGGCGCGTGTGCCAGCGGGAACACCGCTGCTGGATGCTGCCCGCCAGATGGGCGTTGAAATTGAAAGCATCTGCGGCGGCAAGCTGACCTGCGGCAAATGCAAGGTGCAGATCCAGGAAGGCTCTTTCCCCAAACACGGGCTGGTTTCCGCCGCCGACCATGTATCCCCCGCCTCCGAAGACGAACAGAGATTGACCGACCGGCTGAAGATCAAAGATGGCCGTCTGTCATGCTGCACTCTGGTCAACGATGACGTCCTGGTCTTCGTGCCCGAAGAGAGCCGGGCCCACAAGCAGGTCATCCGCAAATCGGCCACCGAGCGAGTCATCGAAATCGACCCGGCGGTCCGCAAGGTATACGTTGAAGTGGAGCAGGCGGAGCTGGGCGAGCACCGCGGCGACTGGGGACGGCTGCAGACCGCCCTCAAGCAAGAGTGGCAGCTGGACAACCTGGCCATTGACTTGTTGGTACTGCGCCGGCTGCAGGCGGTATTACGCAAGGGAAAATGGGCGGTGACCGTCACCCTGTGGCAGAATCGTGAAGTGATCGACGTCCAGCCAGGCTACCAGGAAGGCGTCTACGGGTTGGCGGTCGACATCGGCAGCACCACCGTGGCCGGCTATCTGTGTGATCTGCGCACCGGCGACATATTAGCCACCGAGTCGGCGATGAACCCCCAGGTGAGCTTCGGCGAAGATTTGATGAGCAGGGTCTCCTACGCCATGATGCACAAAGATGGGCTGGACAAGATGCACAACGCGATTATCGAGACCCTCAACAAGCTAACCTCACGGGCAGCCAAATCAGCCGGCATCCGCGCCAGAGATATTCATGAAGCGGTATTCGTGGGCAACACCACCATGGTCCATATTCTTCTGGGGATCAGCCCGGTGGAGTTGGGCAACGCCCCCTTCGCCCTGGCCAACCGTGACGCCATGGATGTCAAAGCGAGAGAGCTGGGGCTGCGGCTGCACCCATCGGCCAATCTGCATGTGATGCCCTCGGAGGCTGGACACGTGGGCGCCGACAACGTTGGGGTGCTGATCGCCGAAGAGCCGTACAAGCAGGACGAGATCGTACTGACCGTCGACGTAGGCACCAACGCTGAGATCCTGCTGGGCAACAAGGATTGGATGTTCAGCGCCTCCAGCCCCACCGGACCCGCCTTTGAAGGGGCCCAGATCACCTACGGCATGCGAGCCGCCCCTGGAGCTATTGAGCGGGTGCGCATCGATCCCGAGAGTTTGGCGGCCCGTTTCCGGGTCATCGGCGAGGAGCGCTGGTCGGACCAATGGCACCAGGGCGACAACGGCGCCAGCGACGGGCAGCCGAACCATTTGGCCAGCGGCATCTGCGGATCGGGGATTATCGAAGTGGTGGTGGAAATGTTCCTGGCAGGCATTCTGCTGCCGGATGGACGGGTAAATCCTGCGCTGGCTGAACACGAACGGATCAATTGGAATGGGAAGACTGGCGCCTACATCCTGGCTACCGGTGACCAGACCGGCAACGGCCAGCCGATTGTGGTAACCCAGACGGATGTACGCAACATCCAGTTGGCCAAGGCGGCTTTGTACGCCGGCGCAAAACTGCTGATGATGCGAGCGGACATCGAGAAGGTCGACCGGATCGTCCTGGCAGGTGCGTTTGGCAGCTATATTGACCCTCGCCACGCCATGATCCTGGGCCTCATCCCAGACTGCGAGTTGGATAAAGTATACGCGGTAGGCAATGCTGCCGGCGACGGCGCCCGCATCGCCTTATTGAACAAAGGGAAACGGATTGAAGCGGAGCAGGTAGCCCATTGGGTCAGATATGTGGAAACAGCCATTGATCCTGATTTCCAGGACCAGTTCGTAAAGGCTATCCACCTGCCCCACGCCAGCGACTCGTTCCCCCATCTAGCGGGCCAGCTGCCGGAACCGATAGAGGCCCCTGTGGACAACAACAGACGATCTCGCCGGCGCCGGTAAAACGCGCCCGGTAAAACAACAGCGAATATCGGCAAGAAACACAAGGAGAGCTGAGAAGATGAGCGACGACATCAATTTGAAGGATATGGACAACGAAGAGATTCTTGAGCTGATGCAAGAAGATCTTTACGATGGGTATGCTGAAGAGATCGAGGAAGAGGTCAACGAACTTCTTTCCCGCGATATGACCCCCTACGAACTGCTCACCACCGGGTTGGTGGCTGGTATGGATGTGGTCGGTAAAGATTTCCGCGACGGCATTTTATTTGTGCCGGAAGTGTTGATGGCCGCCAAGGCGATGAAAGCGGGCATGGCGATTCTGCGCCCGCTGCTGGCTGAGACAGGCGCCCCTAAGGTCGGCACCGTGGTCATCGGCACCGTTAAGGGCGATATCCATGATATCGGCAAGAACCTGGTCTCGATGATGTTGGAAGGGGCCGGCTTTGAAGTGATCAACATCGGCATCAACAACTCGGTAGAGCAGTTCATGGCAGCGATCAATGAGCACAAGCCTGAGATTTTGGGCATGAGCGCGCTCCTGACCACCACCATGCCCTACATGCGGGTGGTCATCGACCATCTGAAAGAAGTGGGCATCCGCAAGGACATTATCGTCTTGGTTGGCGGCGCGCCGCTGAACGCTGCTTTCGCTGAAGATATCGAAGCGGACGCCTACTGCCGTGATGCCGCGGTTGCCGTGGAAACAGCCAAGAAATTGATGGCTATACGCAGGGGCGAACTGTAGAATTTCAATACAGACGGCCAACCTGCCGCTGAAGCAGTTCCGCCACCGTGGTTACCCCGTGTGCGTGAGGTTTTGCGACATGAATAAGATTCAAGAATTTTTGGCTGACAGCCCTTATCTGCTGATTGATGGGGCCATGGGGACCATGTTGATGAGCGTTGGCCTGGAATCGGGCGCGCCGCCGGAGAGCTGGAATGTGGACCATCCGGACCGGATTCGGGCGGTTCACCGCAGCTACATCGAGGCCGGCTCCCGGCTGATCCTGACCAACTCCTTCGGCGGCACCAGCTTCCGGATGAAGCTCCACAACCTACAGGATCGGGTCCACGAACTCAACGCCGCCGCCGCCGCCAACGCCAGAGCGGAAGCGGACGCTGCCTCCCACAAGGTGCTGGTAGGCGGCTCCATTGGCCCGACCGGAGAGCTGCTGATTCCCCTGGGAGAGATGAGCTACGAAGAGGCCAGGGCATCGTTTGCCGAACAGGCTGCCGGCCTGGCGGCGGGCGGCGTCGACATCCTCTGGATTGAGACGATGAGCGACCTCAACGAGGTTAAGGCTGCCGTGGAAGGTATCCGCTCGGTCACCGATTTGCCCATTGTGGCCACCATGACCTTTGACACCAACGGGCATACCATGATGGGTGTCAGCCCAACCAAAGCGGTTGAAGCGCTGGGGGCGCTGGATTTGGCCGCCATCGGCGGCAACTGCGGCAACGGCCCTGAGGAAATCAAAGGGGTGATCGCCGCCATGCGCGCGCGTAATCCTGAGCTGCTGTTTGTGGCCAAGTCCAACGCCGGGCTGCCCAAGTGGGAGAACAACAGCCTGGTCTATGACGGCACACCGGAGGTCATGGCCCAATACGCCCTGCAGGTCAGGGAGCTGGGGGCATCGATCATCGGCGCCTGCTGCGGCAGTTCGCCGGACCATATCAAAGCGATGGCCGAGGCGCTGTCAGCCGCGTGAGCCTGGGAAGCTGGCTGCGCGACCGGCCCCATTGGTTGGAACGCGCTTTTCAGGGCGCCCACCAATCCATTCTGTGGTTGAAGCCGCTGTTCGTCAAGATCGGCTACCGCCGGTCGGAGCGCTGGCTTCATCCCTTTGAGGCCGCTTCAAAAGGGGTCATTTTTGACTGCCGCATGTGCGGTCAATGCATCCTCCACTCCACCGGCATGACCTGCCCGATGACCTGCCCCAAGAAGCTGCGCAACGGCCCCTGCGGCGGCGTGCGCGCCAATGGACACTGCGAAGTCGACCCGGAAATGAAATGCGTCTGGGTCGAGGCCACCAAGCGGGCCAGCCGCATGCCCCTTTACGGAGAGGAGATCATGTTGATTCAGCCGCCGGTCAACCGGCTGCTGAAGGGCAGTTCCGCCTGGATCAATATGATGAACGGCAAGGATGCCGAGCTGCCGCCGGCCTGGAAAAGCGGCAAGAGTGCCGCCAATACCGGATATGAACAGGCTGCCAACGGCTAGTTTGGGGCTATCGTCTTATGGATAAGTTCAAGTCAGACGGCAGATTGGAAAGAGTGCTTCGTTCTGGACGCTTCGCGGTCACTGCCGAGCTGAACCCCCCTGACAGCGCCGATCCCCAAGAAGTGTATGATGCCGCCATGACCCTCTCCAGCGTGGTCGACGCCATCAATGCCACCGATGCCTCCGGAGCCAACTGCCACATGTCCAGCGTGGCCATCTGCGCCCTGCTGACCCGCGCCGGCTACGCCCCCGTCTATCAGGTCTCCTGCCGGGACCGCAACCGCATTGCCATTCAGGGCGACATCCTGGGGGCGGCGGCGATGGGGGTCTCCAACCTGCTCTGCCTGACCGGAGACGATGTCACCGCCGGCGATCAGCCGCAGGCGCGTCGAGTTTTCGACTTCGACTCGATTCAGCTGCTGCGCACCGCAAAGATCATGCGGGACGACGGGCTGCTGCTCAGCGGTCGCAAGCTGACCGTGCCCCCCAGACTGTTCCTGGGGGCTGCCGCCAACCCCTTTGTGCCCCCGTATGAGTGGCGGCCGATGCGGTTGGCTAAGAAAGTGGAAGCTGGAGCCGACTTTATCCAAACTCAGTACTGCTTCGATATCCCCCGCTTCCGTGACTACATGGCCCGAGTCCGGGATTTAGGGCTGGACAAAGAGGTGTTCATCCTGGTAGGCGTCGGCCCGCTGCGCTCAGACAAGGCGGCGGAATTCATGCGCACCAAGGTTCCCGGGGTGATCATCCCGGACGCCATCGTCGACCGGCTGCGCAAGACGCCCAATGAGCGGAAGCGTGAAGAAGGCAAACGGATCTGCAGTGAGATTATCCAGCAGGTTCGGGAAATCGACGGTATTTCCGGCGTCCATGTGATGGCGTACCGGCAGGAAGAGCTGGTGGCCGAAATTATCGAAGAAGCCGGGCTGCTGCCCAGGCCAAAACGGTCTGGCGGGCCGGAGGTTATCGCGGATAAGCGATCGAGAAGAAGAGAGGGAGCCGACCAATGAAGGTCAATCACCCCCCAAACATTGAAGCCAAAGAAATGAAAACAGGAGCGTTAGAAGATCATGGCTGATACCATCATTAGTTCGAAGAGCAAGACGGTAATTATTGGGCCCGACCGCCCGTTCACTATCATCGGCGAACGGATCAACCCCACCGGGCGGAAGCTGCTGGCTGCCGAGATGGCTGCCGGCA
>JAHEEY010000231.1 GCA_024640485.1 Chloroflexota bacterium
ATTGTCGCCTATCAAGCTACGCGATCCAGCCCCAGATGAAGAATTGGGCGCTGGCGTACAGCAGAAGCAGGAAGGAGCCGTAGACGATCAGCCGGTTGATCGCCGGACGCCGTCCAGCGGACGCCAGCAAGATGAACGTGGGGAAGAAAGCCAGGGCGTATCGTGAGAATGAATACAGCGGTTTCACCTCAGATGTCGGCAGCAGCATAAAGAAGAGCAGCATCAAAGAATAGAGACCGTATCTCCTGCCCAAATTACGGTATGCCAGGATGCTGCTGGTGATCATCAGGACCGCTGACCCAAGATCGATGGACAAGGCGATCCGTCCATTGGCACGGGCGGCGCCGTTGAAGAACAGGGTGTTGGCGGCGGATATCAGGTCAATACCGGGAAAGCCGGTCGATTGGTGCCAGAAGCGTTGGTAGACGACTGCCAGCGACGGAAGTCCTGCCCACCAGCGCCACAGCACGAAGCTGGCAAACCCAAGAGCCGGCAGCAGCGGCGCCAGCGCTTCCAACCGCGAAGTAAATCCTTCAGTCCCGAAAATCGTGCGCGGTTTTCCCCGCTGCTCCCAGTATGCATAAAGTAGGGGGATGATCAAGATCCATCCTGTCAGCCGGGTCAGCGATGCCAAAAACCCCAGGATGCCCGCCAACCAGAACTTGTCACTCCCGGCAGCCCGGAAGGATGCCAACACCAGCAGCAGAAACAGGGATTCGCTGTAAGGAGCGAAGAGAAAGAAGCTGGTGGGAAAAAGCGCCAGGTAGAGAATTGCCCGGCCGGCAGTTCGATCATCCAGCCGCTCGGCCGTCAGCCGGTAGAGCAGGATGAACACCCCCGCTGCCGCCAGATTTGAGAGGACGATGGCGCTGAGCAGGTACCCGCTGGTGGAACTGCCGCCGATCCAGGCCAGAAGCCGTATGCCCAACGGGTAAAGCGGCGGGAAAACTGATTCCTCCTCTTGCGTGTAACCGTGTCGAGCGATGTGGATGTAATGCTGTCCGTCGAACCGCTGCCACGGCCCTAGCAGCGCCCCGGACAGACCGCTAGTCAGCGGTGTCTCGCCCAAATAAGGGCGCAGCAGTTCATCCGGCTCCCCGGAAACCGGCACCACCCCTATGGCGATTATCGCCCACAAGCTCAGCAGCAGCCTCATGCCCGCGAACAAGAGCAGTGCCTGCCGGACTCCTCTGTCTGCCGCTAGCTTCTTCAACTGTGAGGGAAATTGGATCATAGGTTATCCATTGAGTCCGGATGCCGGCGTTGCATGCAGTTGGGGAGCGCGGCTGATCGCTATGCCTGAGAAACGTGAGAGAAGGCAGTTCCCGCCATCACCGGCGGCAAACGCGAGTTTGCCTGAGCCCCAATATCGCTGACAATATTAGCATAAATCAACGCTTTGCCGGATATTAGCGGGGATCTAACTGCCTGTTGAGTTGGGCGAAAAGGAGTGGACGATGTCGAAGTCGATTACAGAACGGCGGCTGGCTGCCGCCGGGCAGCCTCTGGGTAAAGGCTTGGTTGCCGATGATCCGGTGGATCAATTTGCCAGTTGGTTTCAGCAGGCGGCTGAGGCAGAGCTGTTTCAGCACAATGCGATGGCTCTAGCCACCGCCGCCGCCGGCGGGCGCCCTTCCGCCAGGATGGTGATGCTGGAGGCGTTTGATCAGCATGGTTTCGTTTTCTATACCAGCAGCAAAAGCCGCAAAGCGGCGGAACTGGCCGAAAATCAATGGGCCGCTCTGGTATTCAATTGGGGGCCGCTGTACCGGCAGGTACGGGTCGAGGGTCAAGTAGACCAGCTGGATGAAGAGGCGTGCCGCCGCTACTTTCGACAGCGCTCTCGTGATCACCAGCTTCAGTTCTATGCCTCTGTGCAAGGTGAACCGGTCAACAGCCGTGAGGCATTGATCCAACGCCGCCAGCAGATCGAGGAACAATTCGGGGAAGAGTCCCTCCCTCATCCCCCTGATTTCAGCGGCTATCGGGTGGTACCCTATATGATTGATTTTTGGCAGGCGAGACAGGATTGGCTCCACGATTGGCTGCGATACCAGCGGCAGCCCGGCGGCGCATGGTCTCTAGAGCGGCTCTCGCCCTAGGACGATGGCCTAGTCTGAGGAGGTTAGTGTAGCCACCAACAGGTTTAACGAGGTGACCAAATCCTTGCGCCCAGTCTTGACGCCAATGTCGATCTCCAGCAGATGCCGGTAGATTTGCTCCAGCTGGACCATACTGAACTGCTGGCATTGCTTATGGAGCTTGCCAGCCACAAAACTGTGCATTTTGAGCTGCTTGCTGATCGCCGGCGGGCGGTCGCCCAGGTCGGCCAACTCCTTCACCTGGATCAACAGCCGGAATTGGCGGATCAGCATGGAGAACAAGAAAAACGGGTCGTCGCCGTCGCCGAGCTTTTGATGCAGCAGGACAGCCGCTTTTCGGCTGTCCCGGTTGCCAACGGCATCTACCAGGTCAAAGATGTTGGCTTCGGCGGCATAGGGGGAGAGTAGGGCCACGTCCTTTACCCCAATTTCACCCTCACCACCCTTATACATCAGCAGTTTCTCTATTTCATTTTCCAATATGGGCAGTTCGCTGCCGATGTTGCCCACCAGCATCTGGACTGCTTGCCCAGAGATCTGGCCCTCTTTTTGCGCCACCCGCTGCCGAACCCACCTCTCCAGTGAAGAGCCAGAAATACGGGGAAACTCTTTGGCATATCCCTGCTCATGCTGTTGGGCCAATTTCAGCACCGGATGTCTGCCGGGCAGTGACTTCGATTCCAGGAAGACCAGCCGGGTTGTTTCCGGAAGCTGCGGCAGGTATGCCACCAATTCATTGATGAATTGTTTGTCCAGTTTGGTGGAGCTGAACAAGTCAGAGACGATAACCAACCGCGCCTTGGCCAGAAAGGGCATGGCGTCACAGGCATGGCGCAGAGATGTGAGCGGCATTGGCTTGTCGAATCTGGTGGTGTTGAGGTCGATCATCCCCGGGTCACCCAGCTTCGCCTGCAGGCTGCTCAAAGTCTCTTTCTGTGAATGGCTGTCTTCGCCGTGAAAAATGTAGAACATGGTGTTTGCGCTGCTTTGCCGCTATGAATCGATGGTCTCAATCGCGTATGAGGTTACCTTTAGCTGGCTTTTGCCTGGGGTCAGCAGCAGCTGAAACAGGCGGGTGACCAATGATGGCGGCACCTGCCGGATACGGCTGATTTGCAGCCCCTTCAGATCGCCTTCGGTGGTGTATTTAGCCTGCAGGTGGACTCCCAGCGGGCGGGAAACAATCAGGGCCGCCACCACCGCCAAAATAGCGGTAGGTAAGGCGTTGATCAGCACCGACGAATTGGTGCTGGTGCGCCGCTGTCGTTTCTGTTCCATGGAGAATGTGGTCTCAGCCGCCAGGGTAGCCATCGTGGCGGTGGTCAGCAGCACCGTTCCGCAGTTGGGATGAACCGCCAGCTGATGTTCACCCCCTTTCATACGGCGGTACGCTTCTTCCACCGCCTGGACCACATCATCTTGGCTGATATCCCCGTAGATATTCAGCCGGAATCCGCGGTGATCTGAATTGCCCTGGGCATTGAAATTCTTGTGTTTGGCGCTGAGCATATGGATCGTGGCGTGCTCCAGGCCGTGATTTCGACGTACGCGACTGATTAGTTGGGTAAGCATAGCATTCTCCACCGGAAAGGGTTTTATGGATAGGGTTATAGCATGGATGTCAGCAAAGGTAAACCTGCGCGGCAGCTGGCTTCGCTGTCAGCGCTGGAATGTGGGCAGTCCCAAATCGGGCATAGGCGCATCCTGGAGAAATGCATCGATTGCCGTTCGGGTCGCCTCGCGATCATCCCACGGGTATTCGGTGACGTCGAAGCACATCGACTGCTCGTGCCCTTTGCCGCAGATGAGCAGTAGATCTTGGGGTCGTGCCAGCGTCAGGGCGAAGTAGATCGCCTGGCCTCGGTCAGGGATGCGCCAGAACTGCTCCCCTTCCACTGCCCCTTGTTCCCGGCAGGCGCCCGCCATCATCTCAAGAATATCCTCCAGACGCTCAGTCCGAGGGTCTTCCGCGGTTAGAATGGTCAAGTCCGCTTCTTGGGCGGAGATTTCCGCCATCAGTTTTCGCTTCTCAACGTCCCGTTTGCCGGCGCTGCCGAACAGGGCGATGGTGCGCCCTTCGGTCATGCCCCTGGCTGCCTCAATCGCTTTCTTGAGCGCATTAGGGGTGTGGGCGAAATCGACAATGGTCAGGAACGGCTGGCCCCGATTGATGCGCTGCATCCGTCCGTCAATTGATGTCACCGCCTCCAACCCATGCTTGATGACCGCAGGGGGGAGACCCAGCTGATGAGCCATGGCTGCTGCCGCCAGCATGTTGTAAATATTGAATTTGCCCACCAGTAGCGAGGAGATCTCGACGGCCTCCTGGCCGATATGGAGCGTGAATCGGGTTCTGTCTGCCGCGAAGCTGATGGCACTGCCGGTAACATCTGCCGGTTGGTCGAGGCCGTAGCTCAAGCGCGCCGGCGCCGGGATCCCCTGCAGCTTGGCATACGAGTCGTCATCTCGATTTAGCACCGCGGTTTTCTGGAACGCGCGCTTGTGGGGCGCGGAGGCGGCAGCATCCCACGCCCCTGCCGATAGGTTTTGAAACAAGGTGGCTTTCGCCCCGAAATACGCTTCATAGCTGCCGTGGTAATCTAGATGCTCGTGGGTGATATTGGTCACCACGGCGGCGTCGAACTCCACGGAAGCGACCCGGAATTGGGCCAGCCCGTGGGAGGTCGATTCCAAGATGCAGTGGGTCAGACCGGCATCCACCATCCGCCGCAGATGGCGTTGGACCACCGGCGCTTCCGGGGTGGTGACATGCAGGGCCAGGGGCTCATCTTGGCCGCCGATGACGGCGCGCACTGTGGACAGCAGGCCCGTCTTGATGCCGGCACGGTTCAAGATTTCAAAGAGGATATTGGCAGTGGAGGTCTTGCCATCGGTGCCGGTGATGCCGATGGTCAGCAGCTGCCGGCTGGGGAATCCTTCCCACGCCGCTGCCAACCAGGACAGTGTTTCGGCACTGTCGGCTACCTGCAGATAGGCAACAGCTTCTGGGACATCCAGGTCCAGCTCGAGCGGTGAACGCTGCGCCAGGATGAGTGAAGCCCCATTGGTGATAGCTTTACCGATGTAGGGATGGCCATCGCTGGTGGATCGGAGTCGGGCGACGAAACCGGCCCCGGGGGTCACTTCGCTGGTTTTTTCGGTGAGATGGGTCAGAAACACATCAGGGCCGTCGTAGTCCGGGGGTGCCGGGACAGCAGGTGAGGTGGACGCCGCCCGCCAGTCAGCCAACAGGCCCTTTAGGCTGCGGGTGCCATCGGCTGCAGATTCGTTTCGATAAACTGTCATTTTAGTTAGCGAGAACCATGGTGACTAAAGGGGGGTCTTAGTGGCGCCCCCATCAAACATCAGGGCATGCCCGTGGACGAATGATGCCGACGGAGATGCCAGCCAGGCGACCGTCCGGCCAAACTCTTCAGCGCTGCCCATCCGTCTCAGTGGGATGGTCGCGGCGATCTTGGCCGCTTCCTGCTGGACGTCTGTGTTGTTGATATTGGCTCGATTGTTGAGCAGCTGGTCGACCCGATCGGTCCAGGTGAAGGTTGGGTTGATGGAGTTCACTCGAATTCCTTTGGGGCCCAGCTCATTGGCCATCGATTTCAGCATGCCGATGACGGCCATACGAATAGAATTGGAGAGTATTAGATTGTCCACCGGCTGCTTGACCGAGATCGACTGGATAGCGACGATGCTGCCCGACCCTCGCTCCAGCATGTGGGGAACTACCCCATAAGCCAGGCGAACCGCGCTCATCAGGGTGAGGTTGGAGGCCGCAACCCAATCTTCCGGGGTCAGGTCGAGGAAGTTTCCAGGGCGGGGGCCGCCGGCATTGATCACCAGGATGTCGATCTGGCCGAATGATGCCAACGCGGTCGCCACCAGCCGGTCTACGTCGGCTTGCTGAGTGACATCCGCCTTAATCGTGACTACCTCAGCCCCAGTTTCATCTCTGATTTCACTGGCAGCCTGCTCCAGCGCCTCACTGCGGGCACACATGACCACCCGGGCGCCTTCTTTGGCGAAAGCCACAGCCGATGCTTTGCCCAATCCTTTGGATGCCGCAGTTACCAGTGCCACCTTGCCGCTTAGCTGAAGATCCATGCCGTTTCTCCTGTTATTGACTGCTCCGAAATAGGGTCTTGATCAAATAATCACTCTCTATGCTGTCGTGGAATTTGTCTCGACTCAGGCGTGAGAGTATAGCATCAAAGAATCGATCGCTCAATCGCCGGCAGCCGCCATGGAGGCGCCCCAAAGTGGGAGTCGAAGATGAATGAAAAGCCGCTCCCTTCACTGTTCACAACAGAAAGAGGCTGCATGGTTGGTGCAACGACGCAGCCTCTTTGTATGCCAATTACCCGACTGTGCCTGGCTAGAGATGTTTCCGGAAGTAGTCGATGATCTGTTCTTCCATGTAGATCCGGTCAGCCAATTTGCGTGGCATATGCCGCTCATCTGGGAACAACAGCAGATCATATGGCTTGCGCGCCTCGATCAAGGCATTTATCAGCCGGGCGCTGTTGCGGAAATGGACATTCTCATCGATCAGTCCGTGGATCAGCAGTAAGTTACCGTCCATCTTGTCGACATGGTGCATCACACTGCTGATTCGGTACCCTTCCGGGTTGCTCTGCGGGGTGCCCATGTATCGTTCCGTGTAGCAGGTGTCGTAACCGTCCCAATGGGTTACCGGCGCCCCGGAGATCGCCACTTTGAAGGTGTCGGCGGCCCGTGCCAGGCACATCAGCGACATGTAGCCGCCGTAGCTCCAGCCGTAGATGCCTACGCGTTCCGGATCGGCCAGACCTTGGGCCGCCAGCCAGCGGACCCCGTCTACCTGGTCCTGCACTTCCACATTGCCCATATCGTGCTTGATATGCCCTTCGAACTGAAGCCCCCGGCGGGCGCTGCCGCGGTTGTCCAACACAAAGACCAGGTAGCCCAGGCCGCGCAAATATTGGGCCCGCATGTTGATGGTCATTCCCCAACCGTTGGTGACCTGCTGGGAATGGGGCCCGCCGTAAACATAGATGATGGTGGGGTAGGGGCCCTGTCGATACTGGGCGTCGGGCCGGTACACCGCGCCATGCAAGCGAGTGCCCTCCCGGTTCTCCAGCGAGACAAGTTCCGGCGGCTTCAATCCCAGGGAACTGATCCGTGGGTCCACTTTATCGAAAATGGGCCGAATGAGGCTGCCGTCGGACAGCGCCCGCAGGGTAATCACCGGGGCGGTAT
>JAHEEY010000232.1 GCA_024640485.1 Chloroflexota bacterium
GCTGATTTGGCTGCTGGTTCGGGTGTGCTGGCCTCCGGCCGTCGCTGGATTGTTTCCTTGGGTGCCGTGGACGCTGACTCAGCGGCGTCGATGGCCCGCTGAATATCATCGGCGGGAGCCGCTGCCGGCTGCGCACCCTTCGGCTGAATGGTTGCTTTTGGGGCAGCGGCTGAAAGGGGCGGCACCGGCTTGTCTTGAGCGGCTGTCGCAGGTTTTCGCTGAACGGCGGCTGCCGGTGTCTGCGGCTGTGAACCAATCTCCGGGCTGGATGCCGCCGGCTTCTGCGGCTGGGCCGCTTCCGCGCGCGGCTCTGGCGCCGATTCGGCCGCTTCTATGGCCCGCTGCACTGCGTTTTCAACGGACGGCTGCTGGCTCGCGGCTGGCTGCGCCGGCGCCGCTTCTGCCTGCTGTCGCTGAACGGTGGCTTCGGGCGCTGGTGCCGGCTGCGTCTGCTTTGGGGCGTCTGCCAGCACGGCGGGCGCTTCGGCAGCGGCGACAGCCCGTTGGACCGCGTCAGCCGGGGACGTCTCTGCTGGGGAAATGGACGCTGCCGCGGATTCCGGCTGCCGTTGAACAGAGGTTTCCGGGGAAGCGAGCGGGGCCAGCGGTTGGGTTGGCGCGTCCGCGGCGGGCATGTCAGCCTGTGACACTGTCGACGGCGGGGTTGTTTCCGCGGCTGCGGCTGCCCGTTGGATCATTTCCGGGACGGCTGGTCCTTGGGATGGCTCCTGAGCAGCCGGCTGCTGCGGGGCAGCGGCTTCCCCTGGTGACGTTTCCGCGGCCTCTATGGCCCGCTGCACGCTCTCCGCTGCCGGAGGCTGCTGGTCTGCGGCTGGCTGGATTTCGCCCTCACCAGCGTCAATGTTGGCCTGGGGGGCGGGGGGCGCTGGCTGCCGCTGGACGTCCTCAGCTCCGGCCGACTCCGCGGCAGAGATAGCCCGCTGTACATCAGGGCTGCTGCTTGGGGCTGGCTCCTGTCCGGGCGGTGTCTGCCCCAAAATTTCCCACAGGTCAGCAGGCAGGGGACCGATGCTGGTGGGCACTGAAGCCGGCGGGGTGTCCGGCGCTTTTGGCGCCGCGGCTGCCTCTTTCCGCTGGACCGTTTTCGGAGCCGCTGCCGGCCTGGCCTTGCTGGCCTGGCCAAACGTTGGCCGGGGGCGGTGGGGCATATGGAGCTCAATGTCGGAGTCGCTGTGCCGTCCGGAAGTGACCTCTTCTAGTTTAGTCCGGATCCGCTTTTCTTCAGCCGGGCTTGGCGGGATGACGGCAGCTGGCGGGGTTTCGCTATAGGGCTGACGCTGCACCGGCTGGCTGCTTTCGGTCTGCCAGGCGTCCTGCAGGGGGATGCCTGTCTCAGCGGCAGATATGGCCCGCTGTACATCGGCGGCTGAGTCTGTCAGGCTGGCCGCTTCTTGCTGCCGTTGGGCGATCCGTTCCGTTCGCTGGGCATTTTTGGCCTCATGGCTGCGTAAAATAGTCTGCAGCCGTCGCCAGGTGGGATCGCTGTCCGATTCAGAAGGGGCCGCCTGCACCGTCGCCGCCGGCTGCGGGGTCGGGGCAAAATAGATCGGAGCAGGGAAATCGGGAATCAGCGGCATGCGGGCGGACCCAGATGCGCGGTCCACCGTGCGTCCGGTCGGCAGCGAGGACGGCGCCCGCTGAATCTTGGCCCGGGAAGCCGGGGCGGCAGCTGGCGCAGGGGGATTCGCCGGCGCGGCCGGTTCGAACGCCCGAAAAATTGCCGATGATCTGGCGTACCGCTGCACCCGTCTTAGCAATGCATTGTTGAGTCCGAATCGCTTTTGTGAACGCATAATCTAATAATCAGTTAACTATGGGCCGGCAAGTTCGGCATCGCTGCCCTTGGCATCGGCCGGCAAAAGAAAAATCGTGAAGCGATAACCACTCCACAGCCGTCTGTCATCACGGTTAGCCCAGGCCAGGGACGACGGTGATATTGCCGCCGGCAAATTCCAGTGTCTGGATAGCGATGCTGTTCTCGCTGGTTTTCAGCTGCGGCCCGGACCACTTGATCGGGAACGCATTTTCAATGTTCCAGGTCATCACTGGAATCTTGAGCGCATTGAGCAGAATAATGGTCACCATTCGCCGCAATCCCATACCCGGCACCAGGTTGAA
The DNA here is from genome assembly GCA_024640485.1 of Chloroflexota bacterium. Lineage (GTDB taxonomy): Bacteria > Chloroflexota > Anaerolineae > Promineifilales > Promineifilaceae > JAHEEY01. The sequence goes on from JAHEEY010000232.1 coordinate 2,140, forward strand.
CTGCTCAGCCATGGTGGCGATGTACCAGGAGATCATCAGGTTGGTGCCGATACCGCTCTTCAGCGTGAACTTGGTCATCTTGCGCCGGCCGGGCAGCTGGTGGATATAACTGTTCAATCCACCTTCAACCACTTCTTTGATATCCCACTCTATGACCGGGAGGTCGCACTCTGTGAATACCCCGTAAGGGGCGCCGTTCACGGTGACCACGAAGCGAAAGCTGGGATTGCTGTTGCTAATTACATTGGTGATAAGATTAAACATGACTTTTAATCTCGCTAGCGGCGGGTACGCTTCTTGCTCAGCATTTGACGCCGTTCGTTTTCGATTTGAATTTCTTTCAGCCACATGGCATATACTTTCTTGCTGACTTTCTTTACCATTTCCGGGGTGATTTCTCCGGGTTGGCTACTGCCGCATCCACTCATGCGCCACACTCCAATGATCCGCAGCTAATGTCCCCTCAGGGATAGCTGCGGTAAATGGGCAAGCTGATCACAGCTCAACCCAGCGGTGCCACCTGCAGCTGGAATTCATTTTGACAATGGGGACACACCGCTCCCACCATGACCAGGTCATTGCTGTTGAGACGCAGATACATGTCCTGCAGGTAGGCCAGATCTGAAGCGAACAGGCCGGCGATGACTCGCGGTGTTACCTGTTCCAACGTCCCCAGCTGGGTGACCACGCGCCCTAGCAGCATTACCGGTAGATAAGATTCTTTTTGCTGCACCCCCGGATGCTCATACGCCTCGATTTCGTCCACCGCTGTGGCCAGCCGCATGCGGCCTTGCTGGTGGACTTGACCAGAAGCATCGACATACCCCCTGGGTAGTGTAAATTCAAACTCAGTCTGAATACTCATAATCCCATCGAACTTGATAGAACAGAGTAGGAGGCAGGCCGGACCTGCCTCCTACCGGAAGTAGAACTAGTTTACGCGCTCAATACCTTCGTGAACCAGGGTCATCTCTTCGACACCGATTTCGTTGGCGTCTGATTTGACCGAGGGGCCGGAGATCTTTGACGGCCATGCTCGCTGGAAGTTCCAGCGAGCCACTTCGTTCAAAGACTGATCGAACATAACCACGGAGCCGTCAGAGCGAGCGTCCAGGATACCGCCAGTCTCGACCTTTTTCCGCCAGGACCACAGGTCCATGTTGCTGGTGATCCCGCGTTTCAGGGTGATGTTATCCCACTTGAGGCGTCCGGGAATCTGCATCACCACCTCAACGCCGCCGTTGACCACTTTGTGTTCAATGGTCTCGGTTTCTGAGCCCAAACCGGAAACTTCGGTGAAGTAGCCGCTCAAGCCTGCTTGTTCCAAATCTACGAGAAAATGAAAACCAACAAGAGGGTCTTCACGAGCTGTATCAATTGATGTAGTCATCTAAAACTCCTTTCGAATCTACAAGTCTGGTGATCTTGGCAAAGAATAGGTTGGCTAAGATCATGCTTTACTCCGCGTTAGGACCAGCCCATTGGCTGATGCGGAAGATGACGAACTCAGCTGGCTTGACCGGGCACATGCCGATTTCAATAATCAACTGGCCCAAATCTCGAATCTCAGTCGGGTTCAATTCCTCGTCACATTTGACGTAGAACGCTTCGTCCTTGCTGGTACCGAAGAGCGCCCCACTGAGCCAGATGGTGCTGAGGAATGCGTTGGCATCCCGTCGGACCTTTGCCCAGAGGGTGTGATCATTGGGTTCAAAAACGACCCACTGCATACCAGTATCCAGGGAGGCACCGACCACGATGAACAGCCGGCGGACATTGATATAACGCCATGAGCCGTTGCTGCTGAGGGTGCGGGCGCCCCAAACACGAATGCCGCGACCAGGGAAGGAGCGGATGCAGTTGATACCGATGGGGTTGAGGGTACCTTGCTCACCCTTGGTCAGGTTGAGTTCCAGTTCCAAAGCGCCGGCGACAACTTCATTGGCGGGGGCTTTGTGGAAGCCTACCTGGGCATCAACCCGGTTGTAGATACCGACGACATGGCCGCTGGGGGGCATGAATCGGGTCTGCTGGGGGCTGTCGCTCAGATCGGCTACTTCCACCCAGGGGTAGTACATGGCCGCATAGGAGGTGTCGAAGTTGACGTACATGCGCCATTCTTTTGCCTCTTGAGCGTTGAGGCCCGAAGGGGTGTCCAGGACGGCAAAGCGGTACTTCAATCGTTCGCAGTCGGCGATAATCGCAGTCTGCACAGCCTTGATTTTCTCTTTGAAAGTGTCAGAGCCGTCGTATCCCATCATCAGATCGGGGCAGAGGACCAGGCGGACATCGTCGAGCGCTTCCAGACCAGCGAGGCCGGTACGTTTGACGACATCGCCGATGAAGTCGGCTGCTGAGGGAATCGGGGTGCCGCCGCCAGCCAGGGCGTAGGTGCCGTCTGCCGGCATTGCCGAACCGACATCAGTCAGGGCTAAAGCGCTGAACTCGACATCGCCAGCGAACCCGTCCCCTTTCTTCAGGGTAAGGCCAGCCTTGGTTTCATCACCGACGGTCATGGAGAAGGTGTCACCTTCGGTCTTGATTGTGACAGAGAGATCGTTGCCGCCGGCGCCGGTCACTTTTGCGGTAACCGTGATGCTTTTGGCTTTTCCAGTGGCCGCTGGAATAACAGCTGAAGCAGCGGTCGCTTTATCGCCCAGTTCATCCAAAGCTTGAATGCTGGTGATATAAGCAGCGCCGCCGCCGTTGTTGAAGTAACCATAGACTGCGTCAGGCAGGTAAGCGCCTGAGGTGAAACCACCAAAGATATTCTGGAACTGGGTCCAGTTGGTGACCAGGGTGGCTTTGTTGAGGACAGACTTAAGCGGTATACGCTCCCCGGTATCGGGATCGAGCGTTTTTGTGCTTGCCTCTGCGGTGATGCCGACAAAGGCAGCCATCGAGGCGCCAGCGGCCTCAATCGGCTTACTTCCCTTATCAACTTCCTCTACATACACACCTGGTGTTGCGTAACTAGCAGGCATTTCAATTCTCCTTACATATTGTTGTGTTGGCTAAAAACCAACCACTATTTGAGGAACTTCCAGATCTTTTCAACGAGTGTCTCGTGGAATACTCTGGAAACTGCCTAAATAACCCGGACACTAGGAAACATCACTACATCATTCGGCCAGGAGGGTCCCGCGCTACAGCAAAGGGTCCTGACCTATGCTCATACGGCTTGGGGGGATCACGATTGTTGCTGGTATCGATTGGTCTGAGTGTCATGAATAAGTCCTCTAAATAATGTGAACCTGAATTGGTTCCGATCAAGCTGGATCAGCTGCCGGCTTCAACAGCCGCCTGGGCCAGACCAGCTAATAAATGCCGTTAAAGCTCGATGTCATAGTCAGTTCCTGGTACTGAGATCGGCCGTTCCTTAGGTTTGCCTTCCTGCGGCCATGCGATCAGCGTATGTTCACCGTGAGCCAGGCTGCCCAGGGTGAACTGTCCTTCAGCGTTGGTGGTGGCGACCAGGCCGGTGCCTTTGATCGCTACCTGAATGCCTGTTTGCGGCTGCTCACCCGCGCGTACGGTGCCGGCAATGTAAGTAATGCTGCTGGCGGTGCCGTCGGTGATAGACCGTTCTCTAGGTAGATTTGCAGATTGGCCGGTGCGCAGGGTGACTGTGAAGACCGGTTCGCTGGAAATTTCGGTCCAAGGATCGATGGCGATGGTCACTAGAAAGGAGATCGAAGGCCGGATTTCATTGTCTAGTGAGCCCCACAGTTCAGCAGGGTTGGTCAGCTTGTCGTGACTTGCCAGCCGGGTCTGCAGATCGAACGGCTGGTCTTTCATTTCTCCCAGCAGATATTTTTTGGGGAAGATGGGGTTGCGGAAGATGGCTGTCATACAGCGGGAGATTAGGCGGTGCTCATCCTGGGGTTCAGAGGCCCAGGTGGTCATCATGTAGAGGCAGTCAACCCGGAAGGGGGTGCGTTTCTGCTGCACTTGCCGGCCATTGGTGCGGTCGTTGGCGCTGGCAACCCGCTGCCATTGATGCTGGCGCAGGACATTGTTTTCACGAATATCGTAGAGGAAGAAGTTGATGGTTGGCCGAGACAGCCGGGCGCTCCATTCACGCTTGGGCTGTTCGAACTTAATGTCAATTTCCCCATTCTTGATAGGGATTTCGGCAACGAGGAGTTGTTCGATGCTTCGGTCCAGATCTGCAATCATAAAGGTCTCCTCAAAACAGTGTCTGCCCAATCGGAACGCTGCTGTCCGCTGCGCCCCGATCGCCTAGATGCTGACTCATGAACGCCTTGATCTCATCCAGGCTTTTCAGGTGCACTGTTTCGCCACTGATGACATGGGTGATGTGACCGTGCCAGACAACATCATCGGAATCGGGCGAACTCTCTTCCGCCCAAATCTTGACGATGAATGATTGCGTATTGGCTTCAAACGCGTCTACAGTCACGTTACCCAACATCCTTTCTAATTGTTAAACCAACCGCATGTGGTTGGCCGGTCGAATCGAGCAACCCGAAGGTGGATGGCTCAACCCGTATCAACTGCTGCTGCTCAATGCGCCTGCTGATTACTGCTCATAAAGGTGAAACCGGGCGCGTCAATGCCCATTTCTTTCAAGTAGGGCAGCATAAATTCATCAACAACATTTAGATTTTCCAGATATCGCTTTTCGCCGCTGGGGGCGTGCTTAATCATTCCCCGGAATTCTGGGGAACCGCCACCCGCTCCGCTGGCTTCTTGCCAGACACGAATGATGAATACCTGTTCGATCATGCTAATCCCTCAAATTTGAGGTCAAGAAAGTGAAGAAAACCGGCTTGAGAATCTGTCCGACATCTCCTAGAGCAATGGCTCTTCCCCCAGGAGGGTCGTTTCTCAATCGCAGACAGACTGCGCCCACTAAAACTGTAACAGTTGTATCATATTGATATCACAGCTGTATCACCAAGGCGTCACCAATCTATCACCGTACCGTCGTTTGAACCGGTGACAGGCGGTGATATCAACGGAAGTCTCATCTTTGATTAATGAAAACCCGATGGAAACTGGATTTTTGACGCCAGGTGGGGGTGGTTTGGTCGACGCGCTGCCAACTGCGCATAGGCCATACGGAGAGCCGCGCATGCCAGGGGATACAATTGACTCTCTGCCGTTTGACCGACGAATCTTGATACCACCTGGCACGCGCCGTACTGACCGCTTGCTACCGGCC
>JAHEEY010000233.1 GCA_024640485.1 Chloroflexota bacterium
GCAGGTATTCCTTCTCTTCGTCCAAAAGAAATATCGCCGCATAGTAGAATTCACAGTGCCGGCATATCAGCTCAACGGTTCCAGCCAGAAGCTCGTCCAGGTCCAAGAAGGAGCTGGTGGCGCGGCTGATTTCAGCGCTGCTTTGGAGCTGTCGCGCACGTTTTTTTGTCTGCTGATATAGAAGAACGTTTTGGTGCGTAATCGCTATTTGGCGGGCGATAGATTGCAGAAGTCCAACGTCCGACTCATCTATGGGCTCGGCAGCATCCTGTCGAGCCTCCAAGACACCGAACAGCTCGTCACTCAGCATGATTGGTATAGCCAGTTGGGCTGTGGTGCCCGGCAGCAGCTGCTCTGATGCCGCATAAACAGCTGATTCATCGCTAGCCGCCAATATGACTTGCCTGGTTGCAGCTGCCCGCCCAACCGCTCCCTCCCCAAAGGGCACCCGTGACGAACTCTCCAGCAGGCTGTCTCCATTTTCACTGGCTCCGGCAACCCTGAGAAGCATGCCGGGTTCGCCATTCTCCACAAAGTAAATCCGGATGTGGCTGTACCCCAACTCTTTCCTAACCCTCTCGACCACATCAGTGACGTGTTCATCCCAATCCAATATTGTGGAAAGGTAACGGCTGACTTCAGCACTGATTGCCAATGCCTTGGTTCTTTCCTCTACCAGCGCTTCCAGGTGAGCATAATGCGTCTGCAGCTGCCCGGCCATCCGATTGAAGGCATCGGCCAGCTGGCCCAGCTCATCCTGAGCGTGTACTTCAATGCGCTGATCCAAAGAACCTTCCGATAGGCGCAGTACGCCATCGGACAACGCTTGCAGCGGGCCGGTAATATGACGGGTTGTCCGCATGAGCAGCCACGCCCCAAGCATCAAGCTGGCTAATACCGCTGTCGCCGGCAAGAATGTCGCCGTACGCTGTGCTTCTTCGAAATCCGCGACGGCCTGCTGCTCTATGTTTTCCGTGATTTCGAAGAGCCGATCCACCTGGCTAAGTAGGGGCCGCTGGTCACCATTCAGAACCAGCAGATTCCGCCTGACATCTGACCATTCATTATTGTCGGCGCTCTCAACCATTGATTCCGCCAGACTGATAACACCCTCGACGTTATCATGTACCTGGACCAACAGCTGGTATGCCTCTTGGTCCGCCGTGGCTTCCTCTATCAGGGCATCCAGCTGGTCCTCGCTCGCCTGCAGTTCCTCTATGACTGAGGAGACTTCGACGGCAAAGATGGCGCGATCCTCGATGGGCAGCACCATACTGACCACATTGATCATCGTGGTAGTATGCTGACGGACGTCTAGTACTACTGAATGGCGATGATGGGCCGCTTGGCGGGCGTCGCTGGCATCCGACAATCGTTGAAGCTGGATGATCCCGATCGACCCTGCCAGCAGGATGAGCATGCTGACAATAACATTTCCCGCAATGAGGCGCAGCCGGATGGTTGGGTGCATGGGAAACATGCGACGCAGCTGCCAGACTGGTTTGATTTTCACGGATCTACCTCATCTATCTTCAGGGGATACTGTCACGATTAGGACCCGCGATGTTTATTATCAGCGGCGGCCTATCAGTTCCAAATGTCGATACGATGGCGGCTCAACACAAATCATTCAGCCGTCTCAAGACATCTGTGATTGCCGATGTCATTCCCTGATACCGGCACCACCAACGTTTAGCGCCATGGGGAATTCAGCTTGCTGCGCAATATGATCGGTGGCTAGATACCTAGATCCCAGATCGATTCACCCTGCAAAATTCGCCGAATTTGATCGGGAAAGCGATCGGCGTCCAATGGCTTCGAGAGAAACCCATCAAAGCCAGCTTGACGGGCTTTTTGCATCTCTGCGGCACTGGCGTGTGCCGTCACGGCAACCACAATTGCACGCTTTAGTGATTCGTCCGTGCGCACCTGCCGCAGTGCTTCGTACCCATCTTCATGAGGTAATCGAAGATCCATAAGGATTAAGTCGACTCGGGGCATCGTCCCGGCAAATTCAACCACACCCCATCCAGTGGTCTTCCATTCGCATTTTTGAACGCCCATGTACGCCAATAGACGGGCGATGAGCACAAAATTGGAGACATTGTCTTCAACCACCAGCACATGTGCGGCATCTGGGGCGACTGGGGGTCTCAATCGAGAGTCATTGTTTTCCATGAAGCATCGTCCTTGTTGAGTTCAAATAGCTTCGGATTTCGTCCGCCAGGCTATCGACATTGATGGGTTTCTCGATGAAGCCGCTGCATCCCGCAGACAGGCTCTTCTCCCGATCCTGCTGCATGACGTTGGCCGTAAGGGCGATGATAGGCGTATCTGCCAACTGTTCCTGCTGGCGCAATTGCCTGGCGATGGTGTAACCATCGATCCGCGGCAGGTTGATATCCAGCAAAATGAGATCTGGCGTCTGCTTTTCCACAAACTGGAAACCTGCTTCCCCATCCGGCACCGTATGGACCGCGAAACGGTAGGCGGTTAGAACACGCTCGACCAACTTGCGACTGTTTGGATTGTCTTCGATGTACAGTACGATCGGCAAATCGCTCATTGATCTTGTCACTCCATTGACCAAAGGAACTGATATTTGCGCAAAGTCACCCTAAGTTCTGGCTAAACATCAAAAACCAGCTTGGCTGAGAATTGGTGTATACGCCTTCTGGAACCTGAGACCGTCACATTCAAACCTATCTGCTCAATTGCATTTTGACTGCGAGCCGCCAGAAGTGATTATTTGGCCTAAGGTTTGGGCAGCCGGCTAACTAACCCAGACGCGCCCGCTTCGACCTTCCAAGGTAACCGGCTGGCCTGCGGAAATGCTCTCACCGTTTGAACTCAATTTCTCCGCCAGCGATCCCGATATCTCCGCCGGGCAGGTAAAGGTCCCCGGCTCAGATCCGGCGTTGAAAGCGATAACCGCCCTCTGTTCGCCCAGCCGGCGCTGATAAACGGCTAAATTGCTGCCAGCATGTAGTATGGTGAAATCACCACGACGCAGGGCGGCAACCTCATGACGAAGGGCAATAAACGATTTGATGTCGCTGCGCAGTTCCTGGTCCCAACTGGCAACATCCTGCCACGGGAAAGCGCGCCGGCAGTCAGGATCGTGCCGCCCAGCCATACCAATCTCATCGCCGTAGTAGATGTTGGGCGCACCCGGAACCGTCATTTGACATAATATCATCAGCCGGATAGCGGACTTGTCGAAACTGGCTACATTTAGATTTCGGGGGGTGTCGTGGCTGCCCATCATATTCATCTGGGCGAAAACAACCTCGCGATGGTATAGGCGATTGAACATGTGATCCAATTCGGCAGCGAATCCTTCAGCATTTCGAGGATGAATATAATCATAGCCGCAGCGAACCGTATCTGTCTGATCTATCCGGTCGCCCACAAAGAAACCGAATCCTGCCCGGGCAAACATGTAATTCATCTGTCCGTCAAACTGATCCCCTTTCAGCCAACGGCTCGCCTCGCCCCACAACTCGCCGACGATATATGCTTCCGGGTTAATCGCCTTGCAGCGGCGGCGGAACTCCTTCCAAAAAGCGTCATCATCAATTTCATTGGGCACATCCAGCCGCCAACCATCAATCCCTTGCTGCAGCCAATAGGAGGCCACGTCCCACAGAAACTCACGAACCGCCGGCGCATTGGTATTAAACTTGGGCAGCGAATGCATCCCCCACCAGGCATCGTAGTTAGGATGCTGGTTTTCTTGAAATGCGTTGATGGGCCAGCCACGGATGTTGAACCAGTTGAGATAGGGCGATTCGGCGCCGCACTCCATCAGATGGTTGAACTGGAAGAAACCACGGCTGGCATGATTAAATACGCCGTCGAGAATGACCCGAAGGCTGCGCTGATGGGCAGCGTCTAGAAATTCTCGAAAAGCATGATTGCCGCCGAGGATAGGATCGACCGTGTAGTAGTCGTACGTGTGATAACGATGGTTTGCTGCAGACGAAAATATCGGATTCAGGTAAAGGGCGTTGATACCAAGATCGGCCAGATAGTCGAGATGCTCGATTACGCCCAGCAGATCGCCGCCTTGAAATCCATGATAGGTTGGTGGGGCTCCCCACTCCTGCAGGTTGCCGGGCTTCCTGGGGTAGCCGTTCCGGCCAAAACGAACGCTCTTGGCAAAACGATCTGGGAAGATCTGATAGAAGACGGCATCTTTAACCCAGTCGGGGGTGGCGATTCTCATAATTCTCCAGTACAGTCAATCGGTGGTTAAGCGACTTGCCTGCGACATTCCCGCAGAGATGTCACCTATCGCTGTCTCTATTTTAGAAAAACATTGGTGATCACGCCATTGATCGGCGTAGGTAATAGGTAACAATTCGTATGGCCTACGCCCAAGGTGGCCCAATTTCCTGCTGGTAGCCGGCGAGGCGTACCGCTCACCTCCCACAAGTATCCGGCAACATAATGAGTATGGATGCGGCTTGGTTGTGAAATTCCGTGCATTTAGCTAAGATCATTGTATGGCTGACCGAAAAGAAGATCTAAAAACATCCCAGAGCCGGCAAGCACTTCTGCTGGTGGTTGTCTTGCTGCTGCTTTCGTCTGCCTTGGTGAAATTCGCCTTTTCCCAAGAGCAGTCCAACACGTTCTTGCCGATCGTGTTCAAACCAGAACCAACGCCCACACCCACACCCACACCGACGCCAACACCGCCTCCCACCCCAGGGCCATCCATGGTTGAGTTTCGCGGGCTGTGGGTCACTCGCTTTGACTGGACGCTGGCATCCCATGACAAGAGCCCAGCCAAGATTGATGAAATCATTAATAATGCTGCCTATGCCGGATTCAACGCGATTTTGTTCCAGGTTAGAGGTACCGCTGACGCGTATTACAACTCCAAGATCGAACCGTGGGCAGACAGGCTGACGGGAACCTTGGGCCAAAATCCTGGCTGGGACCCGCTGGCCTACATGATCAGCCAGGCCCATGCTAAGAATATCCAGGTCCACGCTTATCTGAATATCTATCCGGTCTGGACCGGCTGCGGTGCCCCACCTGACGGCACCACGCCGCGCCATCTATACTATTTGGTACGCGACTATCACGGCACCACCAACGGCAAGCTCAACGGTTTGCAGTGGTACAGCAACGGGCAGGTGGCCTGCAGCTCCTACCAGCGAACCACGCCGGCCTCGATATTCGTAGATGACCATTTGTTGAAAGTCGATGACCAAACGCCTGGTGTCGACAGCGTGCTGGACGACCTGGTAACCAATTACGATCTCGATGGCATCCATCTGGACCATATTCGCTATGAAAGCGGCACCTCCTACGATCCAGTCAGCGACTATTACTTCAACGGTCAAAATACCTACACCCGCGATGATTGGCAGCGCCGGCAGGTCAATGGCACCGTGAGCAAGTTCTACGATCAAATACAGAAACTGGATAAGAGCTTGTGGCTTTCAGCGGCGGTCTGGCCGATTTACAAGAATTATTGGGGCTGGCCGACCAGTTACGCGGGGTATTCAACCTACTACCAGGATTCTAAAGAATGGATCGGACAGGGATACATAGACTCCATCTTCCCTATGATTTACCCCGCCACATTTAACTGCCCAGACAATAGTTTCTGGACCCAATCCCGCTGGCAGACCCTGGTTGCTGATTTCAACAGCGGTCGTGCCGGGCGATTTGTCATCCCTGGCATAGGCACCGGTTACTGCAGCTTCGATGAGATCGCCACCCGCATCAATATGGCCCGGGCCATCGGCACAGCCGGACACGCGCTGTTCTCGTACTCAGGTCTGCTGTCGCATAATTATTTCGACGATCTCGCCAACGGCCCCTATGCGGTGCCCGCGACTGTGCCAGACATCACCTGGCATTAGAGCTGCCGCACCTATCCCGTTGATTGCCGTGTGAGACCGGCATTCCACAAAGGATGAAAGCGAACCCATGGAACGAGAAGATCTGGCTCCAACTGATGAAAACTGGCTGATGGGCAAATCCCAGGTAAAGGAACTGCCTTTCCATTCAGAACTGCCGGTCGCCGGCAAGCTGATCAGCTGGTTTCGTGAGACCTGGAATAACGTTGCCGCCAAATGGTATGTGCGGCCGATGTTGGTCCAGCAGAATGAGTTCAACCGGCTGATGGTCCAGTACCTTCAGGATCTCGATGCCCGGCTGATCGCTCAGGACAGGGAACAGACGACTGCCGTTCATGATATGGCCGAAATCACCGTTCACTTGACCCAGATGAATCATTTACTCAAATCAATAGACCAGCGGCTGGAGAAGCTGGAAGCGAGCAATTCCGAATAGTCTCCGAAACAGCACGTCCCAATTGATCCGGATCACGCATATGCCAAGTATCAACTTCCCATCTGGGCTCACAATTCTTTTCATCGCAATTTCCAGTGCAATTTTAGGCGGGCTGATACTGTGTCAAATAAGGGGCTGCAGGATTCTGAAAAGCGGTGACTACCTGGAAACGCTTTTTATCAGCATAACCCTGGGCGTCTGCATTGCTGGCTGGATCGCCTTTCTATTGGCGGAATTCGGGCTTTTCTCTATCACCCGCCTGGCTATCATCTGGTCTGTCATGGTGGCCAGTCTCAGCATCAACGCCTGGCATGCGCACAAGAGGGCACTAGCCAGACAAGTAGATCCTGATGCGGAAATATCAAGTGAAGATTCGACTTGGGCGACCCCAGCATCCGGCAGGAGCATATTTCCGAACTGGCTCCAATACCCTTTTCTGGGCATCTGGTTTTTGGCTGCCTTGTGGCTCTTTTTCAGACCACACGAGTTCATCATTGGGGGGGCTGATGCCGGCGTATACATCAATTTAGGAGCCGAAATCGCCCACAATGGCAGTATCTTGATTCAAGACGAACTCTTGTCCGAACTAGATCCCTCATTGTATCCCGCATTCTTGCGTCCGATCCAGAACCCAATTGCACCCTACTACTATCTGCCAGCATTCTTTGTCATCGGGGAAGTCGCCGGACGGCTGACACCCCAATTCTACCCTCTGCACCCAGTATGGCAGGCGGTAGCTTACAGCTTGGGCGGGACGCAGGCGGAGCTCATGTTGACCGGTCTATGGACTCTGCTTGGCTCTTTGGCTATCTACCTGATGGTTAGGCAGATAGCAGGTTGGGAAGCAGCGGCGCTGGCATTGGCAGGGCTTTCCATCAACGCGATGCAGGTTTGGTTTGCCCGGTATCCAACCACAGAAGCGCTGTCCCAATACTTGCTCTGGGCTGGCCTTTGGAGCCTTGGAAGGTGGCTTGGTGCGAGAAAGCCTGGTCCGACAATGCCTCTCTTG
>JAHEEY010000234.1 GCA_024640485.1 Chloroflexota bacterium
TAGCCGACCAGGCGTCCATCCTGTTCGGCTACAAAAGAAGGATGGTTGCGGATGCGCTCCCGGTAGTCGTCGACATTTTTGCCGTTGATCCACGCTTCAATCTGCTGGGGGGTATACGCCTTCTGGCATAATCCTCGCACCGATCTGGCATGGAGGCGCCAGATCGGCTCGGCCTCATCAACCAGCGCTTCTCGGATAATCACCTAGACCTCTGACATCTCACTCAAGAGCGCCGGCTGTCTGCCGGACGCGTGCCTAACAAGGGCACGCGCCCACTCCGTCCCTCTAGCCTGAATCGGCTGATTCCAGCGGGGTATGCCTGCCCTTAACCGTGGCAAAGATGGATTGGATCTTAGGCATATCGGCCGACAAATCTCCGGTGGGGATGACCGTCGGGCCAAAGCCGATCACCTTACGGCCATAGTCAAAGCGCACCATGACCAAAGGCACCTTCGCTCCTTGGGCGATGTGGTAGAAGCCGGTGCGCCATTTGGTTACCTGGGTGCGGGTCCCTGCCGGGGTGACGCCGATCACGAACTTGTCATGATTGTGGAACGCCTGGATGGTCTGATCAACGATGCCGCCGCGGATGGAGCGGTCGACGGGGACGCCGCCGAGCCATTTGAAGATGCCGGTGAAAGGGCGCCGAAACAGAGTGTGCTTTCCCATCCAGGATATTTGCAGCCCGATGGCAAAAACGGCTACCATGGCCAGGACGAAGTCCCAGTTTGAGGTATGGGGGGCGCCAACCAGCACCATCTTTGGCAGATTGGGAATGTTGGCCTCAATGTGCCAGCCCCCCATCGACATCAGCGATTGGGCCAAAAAGCGTGAAAAGCGATTTCCCCGTTTGGGGAGGGCGTCGCCGAGTTTTGGTAGGTCCATGATTCTCCTTGGATGGTTACTATGTAATGGAATGCCAAGTGTCCAACGGGTTCTTATGCTGATATCTTATGCGGGCAGGCGATAATGCGCAAGATGTTGAGAGAGGATCACATCACTCTCCCAACTATTAGGGGCAAAGCCTCAGGTTGGCGTTTATCTTTGGCGTCAGCCGATTCCGGCCAGATTGAGCGCAGCAGCCGACGCTCTTATCTCTGCAATACCGGCAGATAAACCTTGACGATGTCGGCCGGGCAGCTGACGGAGCCGTAGTTGGCCGCCGACAACCCGGCGGTGTCGCGGGCACGAATCACGTAGCTGTACGTATTTCCCCAGACGGCAGCCGCCCCACTCCCTGGCCAGCCGCAGGTCACCTTGTAGCCGGGGCGGGTCATGTCGGCGGGAATGTAGAAGGAGGATTGGAAAAACCCGCTGTGATAAGCGCGCAGCCGGCCATCGATGGCCACGGTCATGCTGATTACGTAGGCTCCGGAGCCGGCGGCTACATATAGGTAGTTCCATTCAATGTAGCAGGCGCCGCTGCCGGGGGCCGGTAGATAGCAGGTGGCGGAGGGGGAGTCGATGCTGGTAATGGTGGGGGATTCAACACCTTCGGCGAATGAGGGGGTGGGCATTCCAGGTTCGACCGGTTCTGCGACCGGCTGTTGGGCAGCCGGCGATCCCAGGGTAACCCGAACCAAAATGATCACCATGAGTGTGGTGAGTATCAGTGAGCCAAATATGGCGCGCAGCCTGCTGCCGGACTTCGGGTATGGTTCCATGTTGGATCTTTATGGATTATAAGGGGGGCAGTAGACCGTGCCGTAGTTGGCTGAGGACAGGCCGGCTGAGTCCCGGGCCCGGACGGTGTAGGCGTAGGCGTTGCCCAGGATTGGATTGCCGCCGGCGCCGGCAGGGCCGCAGGCGACCTTGACGCCGTCTCCCAGCATGTTATAGGGCACATACATCGAAGTCTGGAAGAAGCCCTGGGTGTGGGCAATTGGACCCTTATTGTTCAGCGAAAGGGTCATGGTGATCATGTAATTGGGGGAGGCGCTGACTGACAGGTAGTACCAGGTGAGCCGGCAGACATCTTGTCCCGGATCTGGCTGGTAGCAGGTGGCGGAGGGGGAATCTATGAAACCGATATTGGGCTGCAGGGCGCCGTCAACCTCAGCGGGGGCTTCGATTTCGCGCACGCTTTCTCCCTGGGTCTCACGGCTCATGAGTTTGGCGGTGGTTGCCCCCTGCCCCTGGGCGACTTGTATCAGGGTGAGGGTAATACCGCCGAGTAAAAATGCTGCAATAAGGGGGATGATATATCGACGCATCTTGCTCTCCGATTCAGAAGGATGATGTGTGCAGTTTCGTACTAAATCTAGGAGAAGCCGGCGAGCTGCTGACAGCGGCTTCTGGGGGCGCCTACATGGCTGAGGGTATACCATGTATCTGACTGTCCTGATGCCAGCCTATTCAATTGTTTTGCATAAGGAAACATTATAAGTGACCGCCAATTCAAAATCAATAGGCGCCAAATCAGTGACCGAAGATGAGGAGTGAAAAAGTCTCTTTTGACAAAGTAGTTCGGTGCCGTATAATTAACGTCTGTATTTCTTGTAGATTGAAAAAGGGTCCCTATGTTCTGGTTACATGACAAACAAAGGCAGCAGAAGTGGATTCAGTTCATACAATCCTTAAGCCCTGATATTGAGCCGCAGGCGGTGCGGCTGATGGATGAGATGGGCTTTGTATCCCGGGCTATTTATCATGTGGGGGCGCAAAGCCTAGATACGGCAGGGCTTTCCAATGCCCAATACCGGGTGCTCATGCAGCTGTTTTTTGCCGAAAGAATGGGTGATCGGGGGGATCTAAACCCATCGGAAATCAGCCACCGGCAGGGCGTCAGCCGAAACAGTATGAGTTCGCTCATCCGCAATTTGGAGGATGAGGGATTGGTGGAGCGCCGGCTGGACCCGGAAGATCGGCGGCGTTTCAACATCAGCCTGACGGAAGCTGGCCGATCCCTGGTCACCGATTATGCCCGCCAGCATTTGACAACCATCGGCGGCTGCTTCAGCGTGCTCACCAGTGATGAGCAAGAGACCCTTTCCCAGCTGCTGCGCAAAGTGGGAACACAGGCAATGGGGATGCGCTAGGACTGCCGTGGATGCAGTGACGGTAAACTTTTGAGGGCTGGCTGGGTTCGGCGGGGGATGTGAAAGGTGACATCTCCTGAACGCGTTTCATATCCGTGAATTGTCGGTGCGAACCTCCTGAACTGATGAACAGCTCTGTCTGAATTTGAGCGGAGATTGGAGAAACTTAACGATGCTTCGAATAAGAAGGTACTTAAAACCGTACATGATGATGCTGATAGTATCCATCATCCTGTTGTTCGCTCAGGCCAACCTCGACCTGGCGCTGCCGGACTACCTGTCAAAGATAGTCAATACCGGCATACAACAAAGCGGCGTCGAGGGCACGGTGCCCGAGGCGATGCGGCGTGATACGTTGGAGCGGTTGACCCTGTTTTTGAGCGCGGACGATGAATCGACCGTCCGCAGCGCGTACACATTGGTTCAGCCCGGCACAGCCGCGGCGGATCAATATACCGAAACCTACCCCCTGCTGGCCGAAAAACCGATCTACGTCCGCAACGACATCAGCCAGGCCGAGATCGACCAGCTGAGCACGCCCATGGCCAAAGGGCTGCTGGTGGTCTCAGCGTTGGATATGGCCATGGCCGACCCGGCAAAAGCGGCCCAAATGGGGGGCGGCTTGGGGAACTTCGACATGTCCCGACTCCCGCCGGGCACGGATCTGTTTGCCATGTTGGGACAGGTGCCCGCCGCCCAGCGCGATCAGATTGCCACCAGCGTCAATGAGCGGTTTGCCACTCTGGGCGACAAAATGATCAGCCAAACGGCAGTGGTCCAGGTCAAAGCGGAGTATGAAGCGCTGGGAATGGACGTGGGCAAGCTGCAGACCAACTATATCCTGCGGGTGGGCGCGATCATGTTAGCCGTCACCTTGCTGTCGGCTGTCTGCACTATCAGCGTCGGCTACCTATCGGCTAAAATCGCCGCTGGGGTTGGCCGCGACCTGCGCAGTGACATCTTCAACAAAGTGGAGAACTTCTCCAGCGCCGAGTTTGACAAATTCCCCACCGCCTCGCTGATCACCCGTTCCACCAATGATATCACCCAGCTGCAGATGGTGACTATGTTCATGGTACGCATGGTCTTCTACGCTCCGATCATGGGTGTCGGCGGCACCATTCGCGCGATTGGTAAAGGTTCCTCGATGTGGTGGACCATCGCCGTAGCGGTGCTGGTGCTGATCAGCATCATCATCGTGATCGTGTCCATCGCCCTGCCTAGATTCCGCCTGGTACAGAAGCTCATCGACCGGCTGAACCTGGTGGCCCGTGAAAACCTGTCCGGCATGATGGTCATTCGGGCATTCAATATGCAGCGGTTTGAAGAGGACCGTTTTGATACGGCGAATGTCGACCTGACCAGCAACACGTTGTTTATCGCCCGGGTAATGGCATTTATGATGCCGATGATGATGTTTATCCTAAACGTCTTGACGGTGGTTATCCTTTGGGTAGGCGCTCACCAGGTGGCCCAGGCGAATATGCAGGTGGGCGATATGATGGCTTTCCTGCAGTACGCCATGCAGATCGTCTTCTCCTTCTTGATGCTGTCGATGCTGTTCATCATGCTGCCTCGCGCTTCAGTCTCGGCGGATCGTATCGCTGATGTGCTGGAAACGGAACTGGCGATTAAGGACCCGGCCCAACCGAAGCCGTTGAATGGCTCCTTCAGCGGGAACGTGGAATTCCGCAATGTCTCTTTCCGCTATCCGGGCGCTGACACCGATATCCTGCACGACATCAGTTTTGTGGCCAAACCGGGCGAAACGACCGCTTTTATCGGCTCTACCGGGTCGGGAAAGTCTACGGTAGTCAACCTCATCCCCCGTTTCTATGATGTGACTGAAGGGTCCATCCTGCTAGACGGCGTGGATATTCGCGAGGTGACCCAACATGCGTTACGCGACAAGATTGGCTACGTACCCCAAAAGGGCGTCTTGTTCTCCGGCACTATCAAGAGCAATCTGCATTACGCCGATGAGAATGCCACTGATGAGGAGCTGCACACCGCGGTTTCTATCGCCCAGGCGTCTGGATTTGTAAACAGCAAGCCAGAGGGGTTGGCTGCGGAGATTTCCCAGGGCGGCACCAATGTTTCCGGCGGGCAAAGACAGCGTCTTTCCATCGCCCGGGCGCTGGTGAAAAAAGCGCCCATCTACATCTTTGACGACACATTCTCTGCGCTGGACTTTAAGACTGACGCGGCCCTGCGGCGGGCTTTGTACGAAAGCACCAGCAGCAGCACCATATTGATGGTTACCCAGCGCGTCTCTACCGTCAAAAACGCCGAGCAAATTGTGGTCCTGGAAAAGGGCCGGGTGGTTGGTAAGGGTACCCACCAGGAGTTGATGGAAAGCTGTGAGACATACCAGGAAATCGCGCTTTCACAGTTAAGTTTGGAGGAATTATCATCATGATGATGCAAGGACGCCGCGGCTCCCATGAAGGGGGCCCAATGGCCGCGATGAGAAAGGGCGAAAAGGCCCGCGACTTCAAGGCCACCATGTCCAAACTGGCCCAATATCTGAACGCCTACAAGACCAAGATCGTCATCGTGGCTATCTTCGCGATCGCCTCGACGGTATTCAACATTGTGGGCCCCAAAGTATTGGGCAACGCTACTACCCGGCTGTTTGAAGGGGTGATGGCGGAAATCGCGGGTACCGGTTCGATTGATTTTGATTATATCGGCCGTATTCTGCTGACGATGCTGATCCTCTACGTCCTGTCGGCGCTGTTTGCCTATGTGATGGGCTGGGTGATGGCTGGGATTTCCACCGATATCGCTTACCGTTTTCGGGAAGAGATCGCCGCCAAGATCAACCGGCTGCCGTTAAGCTACTTTGACAAAACGACCCAGGGGGAAGTGCTTTCCCGGATCACCAACGACGTGGACACGGTCAACCAGACCCTCAGCCAGAGCTTGACCCAGATCATCACCTCGCTGATTACGGTGGTCGGCGTATTGGTGATGATGTTCTCGATCAGCTGGCTGATGACCCTGGTCTCGTTGATCGTGATTCCGCTGTCGGTGGTCGTGGTTTCTGTAATCGTGAAGCGTTCGCAGGTGTACTTCAAAGAACAGCAGGATTTCCTGGGGCATGTCAACGGGCATGTGGAGGAGATGTTCGGCGGCCACCGGGTGATGAAGGCGTTCAATGGTGAAGAACGCAGCATCCAGCAGTTTGAAGAGTACAATGGCACCCTTTACAACGTGGCCTGGAAATCTCAGTTCTTGTCGGGCTTGATGATGCCGATCATGAGTTTTATCGGCAACCTGGGATATGTGGTGGTGGTCGTCGTCGGTGGGTATCTGACGGTACGCAACAGCATCACCGTCGGCGATATCCAGGCGTTCATCCAGTATGTACGCTCCTTCAACCAGCCGCTGATGCAGCTGGCCAATATCTCCAACGTGCTGCAGCAGACGGCGGCAGCCGCCGAGCGGGTCTTTGAGTTCCTGGAAGAGCCTGAAGAAGCGAAGGACACAGAGAACCCGGTGCAGCTGGAAGAGCTGAAAGGGCATGTGGCGTTCAATAACGTGTGCTTCAGCTACGAGCCGGACAAGCCGGTCATCCGCAGGTTAACCGGCGAAGCGCTTCCCGGACAAAAAGTGGCCATCGTTGGGCCAACCGGGGCCGGCAAGACCACCATTGTCAAGCTGCTGATGCGCTTCTATGATGTCGGCGATGGGGCTATCCTGGTGGACGGCCATGACATTCGTGAGTTCAAACGGCAGGATCTGCGCCGCTGGTTTGGGATGGTGCTGCAGGATACCTGGCTGTACAACGCCACGATCATGGAGAACATCCGATACGGACGTCCCGACGCCACCGATGAAGAGGTCTATGCGGCTGCTCAAGCGGCCCACGTTGACCACTTCGTCCACACCCTGCCGGATGGGTACAGCATGGTGATCAATGAGGAGACTACCAACATCTCCCAGGGGCAGATGCAGCTGCTGACTATTGCCCGGGCAGTGTTGGCTGACCCTCGAATCCTTATTTTGGACGAGGCGACCAGTTCGGTCGATACCCGCACCGAAGTGCTGATTCAGAAAGCGATGGACCGGTTGATGATCGGGCGCACCAGCTTCATCATCGCCCACAGGTTGTCCACTATCCGCAACGCCGACCTGATCCTGGTGATGCGGGACGGCGATATTGTGGAGCAGGGAAAGCACGAAGAGCTGCTGGCCCGCGAAGGGTTCTATGCCGAACTGTACAA
>JAHEEY010000235.1 GCA_024640485.1 Chloroflexota bacterium
TTGAGCTGGACCCCATGGCCGATATCTGGATCGTCCCCGATATGGCCATCTTCTCTCATATCGCCCCCACCCATCCCATCAGCGCCAGCCTCAGCTTGAACACCTTGCCCGCCTGGATGCGGCTGGAAGAGTTCAAACTGCCCGAATCGACCGAAGAGTACACCGTCACCATCGCCGCCTCCCTGGCCCAATATTTTCTGCGCCGCGATCGCGCTGTGGGCCTCTTGGCCTACGGCCAATCAAATGAGATCGTTCAGCCGGATCGCGGAGAACGGCAGCTGACCCGCATGCTGGAGACAATGGCCGTGCTGCGTGCAGAGGGGCAGGTCGCCCTGCAGGATATGCTCCACGCCCAAATCCACCTGTTCCCCAGGGGCACCACTGTCATCGCCATCACCTCCAATCCCGACGAAGCCTGGGTGACTGGCGCCCGCCAGCTGGTCCGCCGCGGGCTGCGGCTGGTCACCGTGCTGGTCGATTCCAAGAGCTTCGGCAGCTATCGATCCGCCGAGCCGCTTGCCACTCTGCTGCAGGCCAACAGCATGTTTGCCTATATGGTCAAGAACGGCGACGATATCGGCGCGGCACTCAGCCAGAAAAATGTCCGCACCGGTCACTATTCCCTGGCCTGACTCGAACCGCTCTCTGCCCCCAATACGCCCAAAAAAAGCAGCGCTGCAAATCCAGCGCTGCTTCAATTTATTCTTTCGCTCTGTCGGACCGCCGGCAGCTGTCAGCTGACCAGAGCCAACGGAATGCTGTCCGGCGCGGACACCCCGTTGGATCGGGCCCCGGGCCGGTCGACCGCTTCGCCCGACATCGACCATGGCCCCGCATGGGTGATACGCACCTTTACCAGCGCTCCCTTCAATTCACGCGGATCGTCGAAGAACACCAGCTTTCCTTGTGGGGTTCGTCCCCGCCACCGCTCTTTCTGGGTCTCTTCCACCAGGACTTCAACCACCTGGTCCAACCAACGCTGCATCTTGACTTCAGACACATCTCTGTTCAGATCGTCAATCAGCTGGAACCGGCGCCTCTTCTCTTCATCGCTGATGTCGTCTGCCATGCGCCTGGCGCTTACCGTCCCCGGGCGAGGGCTGTAGCGGGCCAAATGGATCTTGTCCAGACGCAGATCTGCCAGCAGATCGTACGTGTTCTGGAACTGCGCTTCCGTCTCCCCGGGAAAACCAACAATGATATCGGTGTTGATACCCACATCGGGGATAATCCTGCGGATGCGCTCTATCAATGAGCGGTATGTCTGCTGGTCATACCCCCGCTTCATGTGGACCAGCACCTCATCATCTCCCGACTGGATCGGCACTTCAATATGCGGCATCACTTTGGGCAGGTCAGCCACCGCCTGCAGGATCTTGTCAGTCATATAGCTGGGATGGCTGGTCAGGAAACGAATGCGCAGCAGCCCCTCAATCCCGTTCAGCACCGTCAGCAGGTCCGCCAGGTCGGGGCCGTCAGGTACGTCATACCCGTATCGGTCGACGATCTGGCCCAGCAGCATCACTTCTTTGACCCCTTGGGCCACCAAGGAGCGCACTTCTGCCGCGATCGCCCCCACTGGACGGCTCCGCTCAATGCCCCGCTTCTGCGGGATGATGCAGAAACTGCACGCGTGTGAACAGCCGTACACGATCGAGACCGGTGCCGTCACCAGCTCCCCCCGCTGGCTGTCGGGCAGGATCACTTCCCCATCCAGCAGTGCGTGACGCGCTGCCGTCTCCTGGTCGTCCAGGTTCTTGTCAGCTTCTTGGCTCAATTGCGAGATCAGCGGCAGCCCGTCGGTCGCCGGTTCCATGAACACATCCACAAATGGGAACTGCTTCTCCAGCGCCTCATTCCCCCGCACCCCGACCACGCACCCCATCACCGCGACCGTCAGCTCAGGGTTTCGCTCTTTCAGAGGTCTCAAGCTGTGCAGCTTGTTGTAAGCCTTGTCCTCCGATTGCTGGCGCACGGTGCACGTTTCCAACACGATCACATCGGCTTCTTCCGGTGTCAACGTTTCCTGATAGCCCATACTTTCCAGCTGGGTGGCCACGCGCCTGGCATCGGCATAATTCATCTGGCAGCCGGTAATCCAGAAATGATACTTCTTCGACATAATTTTCCTCAGGCCAACTGGGGATCACAGATCAGGGATTCGCAGCTCCAGCCCCAATCCCTAATCTCCGCTCTCCAGTTTTCCAATCAAGATTACTTCCGTTAAACGGAAGCTGATTCTATCGTCTGCCCTCTGAGGGGTCAAGAACCGCGCCGCCTCGGCAGGCGCCTGGGTCAGCATCGCCCGCAGCCGGATCACATTATCCGCTGGCACCTGCATCCGGCTTGTCCACGGCCCAAACGCCATCTCTTTCTCAAGCAGTTCCTCTTCCATCAACCGGAATCCTGCTCGGCGGAATGCGCTTTCCCACTCGTTGAGGCTCAGACACCGATTGTGGCTCGGGTCCCGCAGCTTTTCAAACGCGTTAATGTAATTTCCGGCTTCCCTGGCCAACCGTGCTTTCTTGCCTTTCAGCCGGCTGCCTGGGACGATATTGTCGACCACAGCCAATAAGCCCCCACGCTTCAGCACCCGCGCCGACTCCGCCATGAATCGGTCGACATGGGAGAAATGATGCGCCGCGATCCGGCAGCTCACCAGGTCGAACTGGTTGTCCTCGAACGGCAGCGCCTCGGCGTCAGCCACCTCAAAGCTGATATTCTCCACGCCCGCTGCCGCCGCCTGCGCCGCGGCCGTCGCCACCATTTCAGCGGTGATATCCACCGCCACCACTGAGGCCACCTGCGGCGCCAGCGCCAGGGCGGTGTGCCCTGCGCCGGTAGCGATATCCAGCGCCTGCCAGTCCCCCTGCGCCCCCAGCAGCGTCACCAGCCTGCCCAGGCTGGCCCCTTTGGCATGGATCGGGCTGGTGGCGTACGCCGCCGCGTTTGCTCCAAATTGCTGTTGAATCTTGCCGCTGCTCATTTCTAATCTTCCTTCAGCCGCACGCCGGGCTGACTCGATATTGCCCTCTTGCCCGTTGACTCGCTGCCTGCTGCCCTGGTCCTATCGGTCCATCCACCGTAAGCTGTAACAGAATCGGCCTTGATTCCCGCTGAGTCCCAGAAAGTCATAATCTGGGGCGATCAACTTGGTGGCATAGCGGCCCGATGTGACCGCCAGCCACTTCCCGTCAGACGACCAGTCGAAGTTGCCTACCGACAAGTATCCGCTGTAATTGGCTAGCGTTTCCAGGGTCCGATTATCTGCTACATGGTTGAGATACAGGGTGCTTTCAAGCCACCGATCCGCCATGCTGCTGCCTGCGATGGCCGCTGTCAGCCAACGACCGTCGGGCGAGAAACCGATGGTAGCCGCAGACGAGAACGGGCTTTCGATCCGAATCTGCATCTCGCCGGAACCAATATCATAAGACAGCACATATTGCTCACCGATTTCTTCGGCGGTGACCAGTATGAACAGCAGCCCATTGTTGTCAGGCGTGGTCACTATCGCCCGAAGGGCAAGCAGCGTGCTGGGATCTTCCAGCTCAAGTGCCACCCTTATATCAGCCAGGTTGATCAGCGGCACAGCCGCATCATCAAATATCGATGCCAACACCACCTCGACATCACGGCTGTCAGAGGAGATCGGCCGCGACCTGACATAGCCATAGGTCGTCTTGTCAATCCAGAATGGTAATAAACCGACTGCCACCGCTGCCTGTTCACCATCACCGATTTCAGCCTGACCAAGGCGATCTCCCCGGTACAGGGGCCAGCCGAAGTGCGGCTGTCCCATTGACAATACAAACAGCCGGTCACTGCTCAAGACCGGATGCTGAAAAAACGCGGCGCTGTCCACTAGAATGCTTTCCTCGCCATCCGGCGACCATACCGGCATGCCCTTGATCGGTATGAGATCACAATTCCCATTGGCACAAGCCTCATAATCCAACAGAGAGTTGGTCAACGTCTGACCGTCTTCATCTGCCTCAAGCATGACCAAATACCGGTTCGTCGGATCGACTTGTCCAAACGAAACACGAATTTCCGGGCCGTCGAACAGAGTATGATCTCCTTGTTGACTTACGCTTCGCATTTGAAAATGCTCGGTCTCGCTCGCAGGATCAGAAAGAATTGAAGAGAGAATGAAGGCCTCTTCGCCAGGAAGAGAGCCGGCAAACAGCGGTATGCCGCCATCTTCCAAAACCAGTGACCATTGGTCATCCGCGACCTGAAAGCTGTAAATCGCCGATTCTTCGCGCAACTCATCTTGCTGGCACACCAGCCACAGTTCCGACGCGGGATATCCGATGGGCGGCGCGCTTTTGCCCGCCTCAGCCATCGCCAGCGCGTACAGCTGCCACTGGCTTTCTACTTCCTGAAGGTACGACTGTTCAGAGTTCCCCGCGTCGTCGTGCCCCGTCGCCGCCTTCAGCCAGCCGCCGAAGGTGCCGGTTTTCTCCAATTCAACCAGCATCAGCTGCGGGCTGATCGCCGGCTTGTCCCCTACCAACCAGTCGATAAACGCGTAAATCCGCCATCTGTCCTCGGGGCTTTGAGGCCGGCTGAACCCTCCGCCCCACTCGACGGCAATCAGCATAATGGCCCCGTGAGAATCAAAGACCAGCTGATGCACATCTCCGCTCACCGGCCATTCGCTCAGCTCCAGCTGGCTCAACTGGTATTCAACCAACGCCTGAAACAGCGCAATGTGATCGCAGCACCGCCATGCCGCTTGCTGCCCGATGACCGCTGTCGCCACCCGGCGGGCGTACGTCTGAAGCAGCAGCTGATACCCGGCCTCGTCGACCGGCACGCCCACCAATGAAATCGTAGGCAGCGACAGCGGCCCGCCTTGATCAAGCGCGCTCAACCCTGCCCGCGCCCGCAGCAGGCTCTCTGAGTCGCTTTCCAGGGTCACCTCAATGTGCAGGTCGTCAGTACAACCTAAATCAGCCAGCTCCCGGCACATCCTCGCCAGCAGCAAATCCAAATCTCCGCCCAGACGGACCGCGGTCGTTTTGTCTCGCGCTGGGTATCGCAGCGTGATCAACTCTCCTCGGTACGCCGATGCTGTCCCCCAAAATGCTTCATCCCCTTTTGACAGCAGCCAGCGCTGCTCCCCCAGCCGGTACACCTCCGGACGCTGCAGCCTCACCGCTGACTGGCTCCCATCTGCCATCGTTGTGGTAACCAGGAAACTCGATATGGCCACTGCCTCCCGTAAATCTGGCGACAGTTCAATCGAGGCCAGCTGCCTCCCCGACAGCTCGGGGCTGATTGCCGGATAGCCCGCGGGATAGGCGTAAAACGGCGCCGGCAGCCAGATGCCTTCCGACACCAGTTCACGCTGCGCCTCCGCCCAGCCGACATCGCGGCCCGAAAGAAGCGAGCTCAACAGCTCGCTGTCATTCTCCGCCGCCGCCTTGGTCAGCAGGCTGTAGCTTGAGCTTATTTCCGCTCTGACCGCTTCTTCGGCGTCCGCCACCCTTCCCTGCACTTCTCGAACCGCCATGTAGCCGCCGGCGATGAGCAGCAGCGCCAGCAGGGTCACCATCAGCCAGCGGCTGCCCCTGTTGGGTGCGGGCGGCGGCGGCTCGATCTCCCATTCCCCCTCATTCCATGCTGGATCGCTCTCAGTGGTCCAATCGAATTTGGCCATCGGTCAATATTGCCCCTACAGCTTCTGGAAGCTTAACTCAAACACGTCGCCATTTCCTGCCCGCTGCCAGCCGGCAGTGTGTCAACCAGATTCGCGGTTTCGGTCGCATAGACGCATCTGCGCCTCTTCGCTCCCTCTCCTTACTGGCCGTACAGAGCGTTGTAAATCACGTAGCCGACATATATCCGCTCGATATACAGCCTGGTCTCGGCGAAATCCACCGTCTCAAGATAGGTGTCAAAATCGTCCGGTGCCGCTGCGTACCACCGGGCCGCGTTGCCCGGCCCCCCGTTGTAGGCCGACAGGGCCACCTGCACCTGCTGATCAAAATAGTCCAGCTGCAGATCCAGATAATACGCTCCAAATGTCAGCCCGACGTACGGCTTGAACAGATCTTCATTTTCGAAATCCGGCCAATTCAGCCGTTGGGCGATATAGGCGCCGGTATCGGGGATCACCTGGGCCAGCCCTTGGGCCGCCGCTCCGGAGCGGGCAAAGCTTTCAAATAAGCTCTCCTGACGCACCAGGGCGAACTGCAGCCGCGGATCATATCCGTACTGCTCCGCCAACGGCACGATCAGATCCGCGTAATAGGTCGGATATGCCAGCCGGCCGATGAATACCGGCACCCCTGAAACCGGCTCTTCCGACAGCGCGATCAGCTCAGACGCTGCCAGGATCGAGGATCGATACAACCCCAGATCTCGGAAGAAGAGCGCCAGCTGGTAGCTCTCTAATGGATTCCCGAACGCCTCCCGCCGCAGCGACTCCAACTCCCGTTTTGCCTCCTCAAACAGCCCGATCCGCCACAGCTTCTGGCCTACCGAAATTCTGGGATCGGCCGCCAGCTTTTCCGACAGGCTGCTCACATCCGCGTCCGCCGCCAATCCCAGCCAGCGGCGCAGCCACGCCTCCGCCTGCGGTTGCCCTGACTGCGGGCTGCTGGGCAGCCCGAATATGGTGGACGGCACAAATGGGTCCCGCCCCTGGATCAGCTCTTTCACCCGGACCGCGTAGTAGCTGTCGCTTCGGCTCGAGGCCGCCAACTGCGCCGCCGTTACCGGCGCTGCCGGCGCTGCCGTCGGTATTCCCACCGTTGTCGTCGCCGCCGCTGTCGCCGTCACTGCTGCCGTCGCCTCCGGCGGGTACGGATCGCCGGCCCCGGCGGTACTCTGCTCTGGGAGTGCGGGTTCGCTTTTCACCAGCCAGAACAGCGCCGCCGCGCCGTAGTGCGAGGCCGGGTACGCTTCAGCCGCTCGACGCCACCTTTCCAGCGCCGCCGGCTCGTCACCCATGACATGCGCCAGCCATCCAGCATGGAACAGCGCCTCCGCTGCGTCCTCATGCCAGGGATAATCGTCCGCCAGCTGCTGGTATAGCGCAGCCGCCTCAGCCGGTTTGCCCAACTGCTCGCTGATCGCCGCCGCCCACCACGCCGCGAATGGCGCTTGTTCGCCCGTGGGGAAACTGGCCAGATACTCCTGGTAGCTGGCGATGGCCAGCTCGCTGTTTCCGCTCCTCGCCTGAATTTTGGCCCGCTCGATCAATCCCTTTGCCGGCTCCAACTGCT
>JAHEEY010000236.1 GCA_024640485.1 Chloroflexota bacterium
GAGATTTTTGAAGGGTGGAGCGATTTTCCTGGACTCACTGATTCATGTTGAGTCAACCGTTCGGTTGATTGGCCGCTGTCGGATGGTTGAGTGCTAAATCATTCTAACGGCAGGGATTTTCTGCCTGAAGGTTGGCTACATCTGTTAAGCCTTTTGCTATCCTAATAGTAGGCAAATTCCGGAGAGCCCAGGCAGATTGAAACGAAGGGCTATCAGGAGATTTTTGAAAACGGCAGGCGGTAATGGTCAGGAAGGCGTGAACCGGCTGTCAGTAAATAGGGAATGGATCATGAATAATATTATTGAAGTCAACCAACTGCGAAAAACGTACGGCACAGCTGTAGCCGTTGATGATATCTCGTTTGAAGTAAGGAAAGGGGAGATCTTCGCCATCGTTGGCCCTAACGGGGCGGGAAAAACGACGCTGGTGGAGAGCATCATGGGGCTGCGGCGCCCGGATGGCGGCAGCGTGCGTATTCTTGGGCTAGACCCGCAGACGGAGTCAAAAGCGCTGCGACAGCGGCTGGGCATCCAACTGCAGGAAGCGAGCCTGCCGGATTATCTAAAGGTGTGGGAAGCGCTCGATCTGTTCTCTACTTTCTACGAGCAAACGGTCCCCTGGGAACAGCTGCTTGCACAATGGGGGTTGAGTGAGAAACGGAACAGTCGTTTTAAGAATCTGTCTGGCGGGCAGAAGCAGCGGCTGTTCATCGCCCTGGCCTTGCTGAACGATCCAGAGATCGTGTTTCTGGACGAACTGACCACAGGGTTGGATCCACAGGCCCGCCGCGCTACCTGGGAGATGGTCAAAAGCATCCGGGAGCAGGGGAAGACGGTTATTTTGGTGACCCATTTTATGGATGAAGCTGAGATTCTAGCCGATCGGATTGCCATTGTTGATCAAGGTAAGGTAGTGGCATTGGATACGCCGCAGGCGTTGATTCAAGGGCTGAAAGCGGGCAGTTCGATCCGGTTCAGCAGCGCAAACGGCTTTGACGCAGCCCTGCTGCGGCAGGTAGATGGGGTAACAGAGGTCAGCCAACAAGAGCAGCAGGTGATCATCCGCGGCAACGGGCCGCTGCTGTTCAGAATCGCCGCGGCGTTGAATGAGCAGGCGTTTATGCCTACAGACCTGCGCATGGAACAGGCGGACCTTGAAGATGTGTTTCTTGCCCTAACCGGGCGAAAAATAAGAATATAAGCCATTTTAAAAAAGTTCTTGAACAAAAAGACGACGGAAAATCGCGAGGAGTATGACGGATGAACGCATTAGCAAAGATGACCTGGGTGGAGTTGAAGTTGAAGCTGCGAGAACCAGTGGGGAGTTTCTTTACCCTGGTCTTCCCGCTGCTGCTGCTGTTTCTTTTCGGCGGTATTTACGGCAACGATCCCAGCCCATTTCTGGGCGGGCGAGGGGGTGTGGATAATTCCGTCCCCGGCTACATCGCCATGATTATCGGCACAGCAGGGATGATCGGACTGCCGATCGCGATTTCCCTATACCGGGAGCAGGGGATTTTACGCCGTTTCCGGGCGACCGCGCTGTCCCCCGAACTGGTGTTGGGGTCACAAGTGATGGTGCATTTACTGTATGCTTTGGTGGGGATTACGCTGCTGGTGATCTCGGGCATCTTTGTCTACGACCTGGTTCTGCCCGAATCACCGCTGGGGGCATTGCTGGCGATCGTTATCAGCGGACTCAGCTTTTTAAGTGTGGGGTTTGTGCTGGCCAGCCTGGTCCCCACAGCAACGTCGGCGCAAGCGGTCGGGATGGCATTGTATTTCCCGATGATGTTCCTCTCCGGGGCGGCGCTGCCGCAGCAAATGCTGCCGGAGAAGCTGGTGGCTTTCAGCCAATATCTGCCGCTGACCCATGTGGTCAATCTGCTGGAAGATTTATGGCACGGCAATGGGTGGAATCTGCAGGCGCTGCTGGTGTTGGTGGCGATGATGGTGGTCAGCACCGTCATTTCAACCCGGACATTTCGTTGGGAATAAGCGGCAGGTGGGGCAGCCGTGGTAGTGGGGGCCTGCGAAAGGCAGGCTCACCACTCGACGGCTGTCTCTTTGCCTTTATAATGGAATCATGATGAGTAATGAACCCTCAACCGCACGAAGTGAATCGTGGACCGGCGCGAAATCTGGCGATGTCTGGGAACGCTCAAGCTGGCTGTGGACGATGCTCTTTTTCCTGGGCATCATCCTCGGCCTGCTCTTTGCCGTTCAGGAGGACGGGCTGCCGGCCGACAAGCTGATAAGGGCAGTCGCTCTGAATCTCTTGTTAGGCATATGGCATCTGGGAGCGCTCTTTCTCTTGCGGCGAATTGGCCATTACCGCGAAAGACGGCTGTTTGGGCTGATATATGTTGTTGGCTTGATAGGGCTGTGGTTCGCGCTGGTGCGGATCGATTCGGCGTTCTACGTGACCCAAATGTCACTGTGGAGCCAGCTGTTTATCGCCCTGCCGATTGCCTGGGCGGCGCTGTTCGCCATTGTTGTTTTCGCGCTGAATATGTACCAACAGACGTTGGGTATAGGGATTGCCCCGGATTGGCCGTCGGCCTTCCTGTGGTTGGGATTTACGGGCACCGCTGTCCTCTTTGGCTATTGGATCCATACCATTATCGTGCAGAGCAGCGAACGGAAGAATCTGATTCAGCAGCTTGAGGAGACCCGGGCGGAGCTGGCCGAGTCGGAGCGAGCGGCAGGGATAGGCGCGGAACGGCAGCGGTTGGCCCATGAGATTCACGATACTCTGGCGCAGGGGTTCATCAGCATTATCATGCAGTTGGAAGCGGCGGAACAAGCGATGCTCGATGGTTCGCCGACGCTGGAACGGTATATCGGGCAGGCGCGGCAGACGGCCCGTGAGAGCCTGGAGCAAGCGCGGCGGGTGGTCAATGATCTGCGGCCGGAGATATTGGAGAGCGCCCCGTTTGATGAGGCGGTCCAGCGGGTGGTGGCCGATTGGTCGAGACAGAGCGGGGTGAAGGCGGATTTCACCCGCACCGGCGATTGTCAGCCGCTGCATCCCGGCGTGGAAGTGACCTTGCTGCGTGCCACCCAAGAGGCGTTGGCCAATGTCCGCAAACATGCCCAGGCTGCCAATGTCCAGACCACTCTCTCATACCTGGGCGATGTGGTGATTTTGGATGTGCAGGATGATGGGATTGGTTTTACGATCCAAGAAGCGGACATCAAACGGGATGGTTCCGGCGGGTTTGGACTGGTAGCGATGCGACAGCGGGTTGATCAGTTGGGCGGCGAACTGCTCATTGAAAGCGAACCGGGCGGGGGGACGACGGTGGCGGTCTCTATTCCGGTGGGAAGCAGCGAATGAAAAATGGCGCGGGACGTGTTGGAGCGCGAAGCCAGCCGGACCTAGCAGCCAAAGGCTATGGAGCGGGAAATGGATTTGATACGCATATTGATTGTGGATGACCATCCAGTGGTGCGAGAAGGGTTGACCGGGATGCTGACCGCTCAGCCGGACTTTGATGTGGTCGGCCAGGCGAAGGAAGGGGCGGAAGCGGCGGCGCTGGATGCTCAGTTGGAGCCGGACGTAGTCTTGATGGATCTACGGATGCCGGGTGTAGATGGGGTAAGCGCCATTCAGATGATTCGGGAAAAAAGGCCGGCTGCCAACATCCTGATCTTGACCACCTATGATAGTGATGCCGATATCGTTCGGGCTATCGAAGCGGGCGCGACGGGATATCTGCTGAAAGACACGCCTCGAGAGGAGCTGTTCCGAGCGGTGCGGTCGGCGGCCCGGGGGGAATCGGTCTTGGCACCGGCGGTGGCGGCGCGGTTGATGACCCGGATGCGGACGCCGGCCCAGGATACGCTCAGTGCCCGGGAAATCGAGGTGCTGCAGTGGGTATCCAAGGGAGCCAGCAACAAGGAGATCGGCAAAGGGCTGCATATCAGCACGGCAACGGTCAAGACCCATCTGATCCATATCTACGATAAGCTGGGGGTGGCTGACCGCACGGCGGCGGTGACGGTGGCGTTGGAGCGAGGTATTTTGCGGCTGGGTGGATAGCGGATGTGATGCGGGATGGGCAGCTCCGCCTGGGCGGGGGCAGCCTGCATATGCCTGAGTTTCTTCGGGGGATCAGCTGTGATGCTGATCCTTTTCGATCGTGGCAGACAGCATCTGGATTAAATTCAGGGCCCGCTGCTCCACCTCGGCCAAGGTCGAGAGCCAGCGATCGGTGACATGGTAGACATCTTCATCGGGGCGAGGGGTGTCCAACAGCTGGCGCAGGGTCTTCCCTTCAGCCAGCAGAACTTCACCTTGAGCGGCATCCAGTGCCAACAGCATCCGCAGAATGGCCATGACGCTGTAGCCGGCCTGGCGGAGCACGCGGATGATCCGAGCCCGGCCCAGGTCGGCAGCGCCGTAGAGCCGGTAGCCGTTCTTGGGGTGGCGGGGGACGTGGAGCAGCCCGTTTCGCTCCCAGTTTCGGAGTCTGTCGGTTGTGACTCCCAGCCGGTTGGCGGCGGCGCCGATATGGAGGTTGTGGGTTGTGGTATCGATGGTCTGCCCGCCGGCCCACTGCTCCAAGAAGGCGGCGGCGGCATCGGCATGGGCTTGTTCGGCGCGGATATTAGCCAGGTATTGATGGGCTGATTCCAGGGCGTCGTCGAACTCTCCAATGGAGGCGCTCTTGACTAATTGGATGACTGGCTCTTTGCCGCCGGGGTAGGGAGCCTGCAGGGCGGCGCGGGCCAGCCGCATCTGGACGGCATGGGCCGGGGTGAACAGGCGGTAGCCGTTGGCTGCCCGGGGGATAGGGGGCAGATAGCCCCATTCTTCATAAAGACGAACGGTGTTGGGATGTACGTTGGCGGCGCGGGCAATGTCTACAGTGCGCAGAAACCGTTTGGGCATGGGCAGCTCCTCTCTGTTCCCGGTGGTCAGGAGAAGTTTACCTCAATTGGTGCAGTTGTAGCTGCCGCTGTTTTTATGGGAACGCCCTGATTTGGGCTCTTTCTGTGGGAGCGGGGCCTAGGACTCGCTGTGGTAAGGTCGCTGGAGCAGGATTTAGTCCGTCATTGAGCCGTTCGATTGGAGGCGCGCAATGGGCTTGGCAATTGCCACTTCCTCTTCTTTGACAGCAGACATCTCTGGTCTGTCCTGGCTGGTGATGGCGGCCTGCCAATTTGACCAGCTGTTCAGCCGCCAAGGGAGCTGGGCGGCGACCCCGTAGCGAGAATTGTGCAGCGGCTCACCCCCTGAGACCGATCCCAGTTCGACAGGGCTGGTGAACATCAAAATGAGCCAGGTCTGGGCGATAAGCTGGCCGTCAAACCAGACACCGCCGCCGGAATCGCCGAGATGGAACTGTTCATCGTTTTCTTCGATCGTCAGTTCAATCACCGGCAGCCCCTCTCTTTCAGAATAGGAGGTGACCTGGGCGCTGTTCAACAGCAGATGGACCGATCCGCTGAGCCCGGCATTGGCATCGGGGTGCTGCCTTACCAGCTGGACAACGGCGCCAACCCGGGGAAGAACTGGCGCTTTGATCTGGATGGGGGCGATCATTTCCTGTTTGAAGTGGTCGTCGATGCCGAGGATCATGACCGATTCATCCTGATAGCGGATGTTCTGCTGGAATTCCGGCAGCCTGATCCGGGTGAGGACCTCACCGCCGGCATTTCGCATGGTGACATGACCAACCGCTTGATCGGCGTTTTTCCAGTGATTGTGGGTGACAAGGGAGATCTGCTGTCCCTGGATGATGGCTGTTGCCAGGCCGGATGAGGCTATGAAATTCTCACCTACCAACGCTGAAATCCGGATGTGGACGGTCGCCGCCAATATCCGGGCGCTGCTGCCGTCTTCGATAGAGCATCCTGTTTCCAGCAGTTCCTGAGCCGCAGAGGCGTCTTTGAAGGCGAGATTGAGGGGCAGCAGGAAGCACAACAGACAAACATAAACGAAAAACCTACGCATTTGATCCCTGGCCAATATCCAACCGGACAGAACTGATATTGGATAGTATGAATGCGGACCGTCAGCGAACTGTCATTTTTCCGTCAATCTACCGTCAATTTGTCGCCAGCCGGCGTCAACGATGTGACTGCGGTTTCACGAAATCGCCAGAGCAGCCGGCAGTTCACCATCAGCATCCCCGAGTGAGGGACCGTAAACGGGTCAGTTGACAAAGGGGTAAAAACGATCCATACTAAAGCGTAGGTAGTATACTAACGTCTAAAGGTGCTGTATGAGTCAACTGCCGGTAGAGAAGCTGGTTCGGATTGGGATGTCGGAGTATGAAGCTAAAGCTTATCTGGCGCTGCTAGGGGATAGCCCGGTGACCGGCTACCAGCTGGCGAAAAGCTCCGGGGTGCCCCGATCGATGATTTATGAAGTGATGGGGAAGCTGGTGGCCCGGGGAGCGGCGATGACCCTGCCGACCGGCAGCAGTACCAAATACGCGGCTATCCCGGCGGATGAGTTTTTGGATCAGCTGCAGCAGGAGCATGAGGCGTTGATCGGATCTTTGAGAGAGCCGCTGTCCAAGCTGTCCGTGGTCCCAGATCTAGATTATGTGTGGAACCTGGAAGGGTTGGACAACGTGACCGCCAAGGCGACGGAGATGATCAACCAGGCAGCCAGGGAGATTTATCTGGCGCTGCTGCCGGATAGTTTTCCGGTTTTGAAAGCAGCCCTGGAAGAAGCGATCGGCCGGGGAGTGCGGGTGGTGGTCTATTCCACCGATACGCTGGACCTGACAGGGGGGCAGGTGGTGGTGGCCCATGTGTCTGAGGAGACATTGGGGCAGGCCGGCGGGTTGGGGTTGATCCTGGTAATTGATGGCGAAGAGGTGCTGGTGGGTGAATGGCTGAAGGACGCGCAGGCGCGGGCATCGTGGACCAGCAGCCCGCTGTTGGTATTCATCGCCGAGCATCACCTGCGAACGGATCTCTATCTGCCGCAGCTGCTGGCGATGGTGGGCGACAGAGGTTTGGATTTTATTCAGGAAGCGGATCGAGAGCTCTTCGCGCGGGCATTGGAGAGCCACATCGGGTAAGAGGATCCGCCGGTGGGGAGACCCATAAGTGAACCAGGGGGGGAAGACAGGTGGAGCAAATTTGTGGAGGTGGCTATGTCTAAGAAGACAGCAATTAAAACTGAAGGGTTGACGAAATCGTATGGAAAGGTT
>JAHEEY010000237.1 GCA_024640485.1 Chloroflexota bacterium
AAGAAGCAAGTTCTATACAGACGGATCCACAGAATGTTCTGTACACTTCCCCAAGTCATGGCACGAGTAAGTTGCATCGAATATTGGACTGCGACGGTACAGACCGCAGACACTGAGTGGTATCCTTTTCCCTGAGACTACTATACCTGTGATAGGTTACAATTTGTCTTTCGATTCCCTAACGGATTTCCCGCCAGACCGACAAGAACCAACCATGCCCCATCCTTTGGCGCTGCCAGGACCACGCCTTTGTCGCCCACTGGTAATAACCTCAGACGGGCATTGTAAGCCGGCAGGCACAGTCGACAGAGAAATAAGGCTGCGCTATACTAGAAAAATATCCAAAAGCATGATGAATATGAAAAGGTAGGTTGCGGCCCCTCACAAGATAGGCTCTGACACCCATTTCGCGTATCGGAAATGTTCCGCCGGATATTCTTTTGTCCCTGATCTCGATTCCCTAGCGGATAGTCGTTTCATCAGAAGATTTCGGCCCAAGCGCTTTAGCATGGCAAGACAGCTTGCCTGATTGTCGGGAGTAGAAAACAATGAGTCAGCTTAACCAAGTAGTTTATATAACCAAAGAGGGCTTGAAAGAAATCAATGAGGAATTGGCCTACCTGAAAAAGGAAAAGCGGGAAGAGATTTCTGCCAAACTGGCTGCCGCCATCGCCCAGGGCGATCTCAAAGAAAATGCCGATTACCATACCGCCAAAGAAGAACAAGCGTTTATTGAACTTCGGATCAAAGATTTAGAGAGTTCTCTGCGACGGGCTGAGGTTATCAAGAATGTGGGGCCTTCTGATACGGTTCGAGTGGGCAACACCGTCACTGTAACCGAAGAAGGATACGATGAAGAAGAAACCTACCACATCGTAGGCGCTCACGAAGCAGATCCTGGGAACGGCAAGATTTCCAACGAATCGCCGTTCGGACGCGCACTGCTCGGCGCAAAAAAGGGTCAGATGGTCAGTGCCTCTACGCCTGCCGGCAATATCCAGCTGAGAGTCCTCCGCATCGCCTAGCCCGCTTCACCAGTGGAAAACAAAAAGGTCGCCCAAGTGGGCGACCTTTTTTTGTTTGGTCACTAATCTTCCGGCTAACCCGAGAGACATTTCTTCAACACCGCCTCTTCTGACTGCCGTACAATGACCCGTACCAAATCACCTGGCAGCAGCACGGTCTCGCCATGAGGAATCAGGTGGCGGCCGCCCCGCTTGATAGACACCAGGACGCAATCATACGGAAGCTCTGGGGCCAATGCGGAAACGCTTAGGTTGGCAGCATGACTGTCTCGGGAGATCTCGAATTCCTGAAGTGATAGGCCGTCCATCTGTCGCAGCCGCAGCTCGTCTTCATCGAGTTTCGCTTCGGCGCGTCCAAGAAGGGCTACATTGTACGCTTTGATGATGTCCCGACGGCGGATGATGCCGATCAGGTGCTTAGGATTCTCTCGAGTGACCACCGGCAGTTTATTCACCCCGCGGACACCAATCCGCTGGATGGCGGTTGCCAAGGTCTCGTCATCATAGGCCACCAGGAGATGGCTCATGGTAGCGATATCTTTCACTCTCAGCTTACCCGGATCCCGGTGCCGCTGCAGCGCCAAATCATAATCGCCACGGCTAACCATCCCCACCAAGTCCGCAGCTTCATCCACAACGGGAAAACTGTTTGAATGGGTATCATGCAGATATTTTCTTAGCTGATCCAACGGCATGTTGGGCGATACCACATAGACATCTGTATTCATGGCGTCGCTGACCAATACGCTCTGCATCAGATCCAGATCGCGCCCTCGCTGCAGGCTGATACCTTTGAGCTTCAGTTTTAAGGTATAGATAGACTCTTTGAAGAGATGCTCGGCCAGCAGCGTGGAGAGCACCGACGCTAACATCAACGGCAGGATGAGCTTGTAGTCACTAGACATCTCAAAGACGATTAATACCGCCGTGATCGGCGCCCGGGCCGCACCGGCAAAGACCGCGGCCATACCTACAATCGCATAAGCGCCCGGGTTTACCGCGATTTCAGGCCACAATGAATGGGCCACAGAACCGACCATGCCGCCCAAAACGGCTCCCATGAACAGGCCGGGGGCAAAAACGCCGCCCGAGTTGCCGGCTCCCAGGGTGAAGCTGGTAGCCAACAGCTTCAACAGCAGCAGCAGGGCCATCAGCCCCAGCGAAAGCGAGAAATCCTTAGCAATCGCTTCGCCGATGAACTCCAGGCCCGGACCCAGTACTTGGCGCCCCGGCAGCAGCAGCGCGACCGCCGCGGTCAAGAGCATACCAATGCTGGTCTTGAACGGCAGTTTGAGCTTCCAATCGTCAAACAACCCTTCCAGTCGATACAGCACCCGGATGAACGTAACCGCCACAATCGCCGCCAGAACACCGAGAACCACGTATATCAACAGTTCGTAAAGGCTGTTCAGTGGATATGCGGGCACCTCAAAGGCGGGTCTTTCACTGAGGAACATGCGCCCGACCACACTGGCGGCGACCGAGCTGATCACCACCGCCCCAAAATATCTGACAGTGAATTTCCCTAAGATCACCTCCAGGGCGAAAATAGCGCCGGCAATGGGGGCGTTAAAGGTCGCCGCAATACCTGCCGCGGCACCGCAGGCAACAAGGGTACTGATGCGCTCCCCGGAGAAATGAAGCAGCTGGCCCAGGGTAGAGCCAAGCGCTGAACCTACCTGAACAATTGGACCTTCACGCCCGGCAGAACCGCCGGTGCCGAGGGTAATTGAAGAAGCCAACACCTTTATCGCCGCAACCCGGGGGCGAATACGTGCCCCTCTCAGCGCCAGCGCTTCCATAACTTCCGGAACGCCGTGCCCTTTCGCTTCCCGGGCCCACTTGTCGATCAGGAAGCCGACAATGAGGCCGGCAATCCCCATGACCACAATCAAGCCAACCACGCTGCCAAGCTTTTCTTCCACAGTCGCGGTCAACTCACCAATAAGGTCCAAAAGGCGCACAAACACGACTGCACCTAGACCTGTCCCAGAACCAATTATTAGCGCTGAGAGTATCAACACTGCCGAATCTGGCGGCTCGAATTGGTCGATCAGCCGTCGCATTTGACGGCTCTTTGCCCAAAGGAAATCTCGAGACCCATTGCCAGCAGGCACTTTTATTTCCTGCACGCTATTACCTCTCAAAACATTATTAAATTGTGTTCTGGTCTTGGGTTGCCCGTATGGGCCAGGACACGACCTATTATTCTACCCAACTTCTTCTAAAAACACACAAGGAGGCGAGTTCTGGCTGACTGTTGTATATCCCAGGGGCAGGCATCAAGAGTCCAGGGGAAGAATCAAGAATGACTCACCGGCATTTGTAAGTAGATTGCGGCATGGCACCGGCGGGCAGCTGTTGGCGTCGAAGATGCCGATGCGCAGAGCGTATGGCTTTGACGCCTCTGTCATCATCTCCTGGTCCAGCGTCAGGCTGTGATGCTGCAAGATCATATCGCCAGGCTGCCAATGGGGCTGATAGCGGGCGTCTGCCCGGTCGAGCGCATAATTCTCAGCCAACAGCCGGCCATCCCCATCCAACAACTGCACAAACAATCGCTTGGGATATTCACTAACCGCCTTGACCTGCCACACGCTGACCAGATCAAGGGAATTGTCTCCCCAATCGAGCACGTCCACACCGACGATCTCCACCTCTCCCCCCAGCTGCGCATCCATCGGATACTCTAGCTGGATGACCGGAGCCGCCGGCAGCGTATAAAGGGAGAATGCCCCCTTCACCTCAAGCAAAGCGCCCCACTGTGACAGCTGCCAGACGAACACTGGATCCATCTCCAATATAGTAGGCCAGACGATACGAACCGGGCTGCCGGCCGCTGCTTCCGGTATTATCAGGCTGCTGGTCGGATCGAAATAGCTCAGCTTCAAATCCTCCCGACTCAGAGACAGCTCCATAGTTGGCACATCCATCGTTTCTGGCGTCCAGCCGCCAACCGCCACCGGCCCTGAGAGTTCGACACTATCCAAATAACCAGCCGCCTGGGTTAGTCCTGATTGCCAGACAAATTGAACCTCATCAGAGCGAGGCCATTGTTGAAAGAGCGCCCTTCCAGTCAAGCCTATATAGTATAGAATCAGAATTGTCAACCCCAATTGCCCACAATTTTCCCCAAGTTTGGTGGATAACTTGTTGATAACTGTGGATAACCTCCCTGAATTGTGAATAACCACCGCTGGGAAGAGGGCGAGAATCGGCAAGCTATTGATGATACGAATGCTGCTGGGCGCATCTATAGTAACAACACTGGGTACTGCCGCGGTTGTTAGCCACAGCATCACAAATGCGTACCGCTCATCCCGTAAACGCGCCAGAAAGATGGGCAGACTTAGGTAAAAGAGGGCGGCAACAAAGGGATCAAACAGCGGTAGATGGGCCACATTTTGCCGCCATAAAGGATCGCCGGCAAAGCCGAACATCCCCACTATTTTCAAGCCGTTGGACAAGACCGGCTGCAGATCGCCAGACAGCATGGCCCGAAGGGGGACATCGATCTCGCTGATCCGGAATTCGGCCCCAGGGTTGGTCTGCAGGTATATGATCAACGGGGCCGCGATCGCGGCGAATATCAGGCAAAACAGGAGGATATTGTGCCGGCGCGCCTTGAGGTCTGGCCAATGGAACATCGCCAAATAGAGGATGAACAGCGCATAGAAGATGGGGACGGCGCGGGCAGCCATATAGGTATAGAGGCTCAGCCCGGCGAACAGGCCGGCCAACAGAAAATCGGTGCGCCGCCGCCGGTGCTCGCTTTCTCCGGGCGCATTTCTCCAGCCGCGCCACCAGAAATAGGCCGACACGCCTGACACCAGAGGGAGAGTGATCGCCCGCAGCCCCAGCCGGCTGTAGAAAACTGGGAAGAAAAGCACCGCCAGCAGCGCCGCGGAAAATCGAGCTGTCTTCAGGTCAAACAGACGCCGGGCTAAGGCAAACGAGACGGCGATCAAGAGCAGCCCGGCGAACGCCGCCGGCAGCCGCAGGGCCAGGGCGTGATCCCCTAATAGACTGATAAACGCACTCTGCAGATAATGAAATCCTGCCTCATGGCCGTAAGCGTCGGTGAAATAAACCGCATGATTCCCCTGCAGGATCTGCTGGTCGATCAGCCAGTTGGCCACCTCATCATGCTCCAGTCCTGGGGGAGAAAGATGAACCAGGCCATAGAGGCGAAGAAAGGCCGCGATGAATAGGATGGGCAGCATTCCGCCGCGCAGCCCCCAGATGGAACCACCTGTTGCAGTTCTCCCCCGGCTCACCGTCGGCCCGGCCAACTTAGATCAACCCCAGCCGGCTGGACAGCGAGGCCGGCAGAATGGATCGCAGGATCTGACGCTCATCCTCGCCAAACACCCGCAGCAGCCAAAGCCCTGCCGGATAGACGACGATCCCAAGCATCAAACCGACCAATATGTGGATTTGCTGCCCCAAGAGCATCGCCAGCATCATGGCGCCAGCCACTAAGACCGGGCGCCAGACGAATCCCAGCCAGTTCATTCCCGGCATCCGCTTGCGCATGTAATGATCAAACATCACCAGCAGGATCAATTCCGACAGGATAGTCGTTACTGAAGCGGCGACGTAGCTGTATAGAGGGATCAACAGCATATTTGCGCCGATGTTGAACAAGACTGCCGCCGCAAACGCCCGGGGCTGCATCTTTTCCAGCCCCAGTCCGATCAGCACATAGTTGGTCACACTGTTCAGCCAGCCAATAGGGATGGACCAGATGACGATCTGCAGCGCCACAGCGCCGTGGGGCAAGAACTCATCCCCTGCCAGGAGCTTGACCAACGGGAAGGCGATATAGGAAGTCGCCACGGCCATTGGCAGCGCCAGCAGCAGCATCAGCTTAAGAGACATCTGATACATCCGCCAGGCAGACTCAAGCGACTGTTTGATCTCGCGGGCGATAATCGGAAACAGCGCCAGGGTGAAGAATGAAGGTACGATCTGCAGCGCATTGAACCATTTGTAGGCGCTGTTGTACCACCCAACTACTTCATCCCCATTCTCTAGCATGAACCGCAGCAAGAAGACATCAATGGAAATGAAGATGGTCTGCAGCAGATGAATCAGCATCAGCGGATAGCCGAGGCGAATCATTTGGCGCTGCAGCCCCCAATCGACCTGCCAAGGCCCGGGCAATGTGAAATTACGCAGCGCCAAAACAGTCAGGACCGCCAGGGTGACGATGTTGGTGATAATGGACACTGCCGCCAAGCCGACAAACCCGTAGCCCATCAGCAGCGCCGCCACCCCCAGACCCACTTTGAGCATGGTGGTAACGACGGTCATCGCCGCCGGGATCTCCGCCTTCTCATATGCGTAAAACAACCGGTCGACCCCTTTAGACATTCCCGAGAACAACATGCCGACCATGATCAACCCGATCGCCAGGATCTCCGCATTTGACAGCGGGTTGCTGACAAACTCGCTCCCAAACACCATCACCAACACCGGCAGGCTGGCCACCGCCGCCGCCCCCAGGCGCAGGATGCTGGTATTCAACAGATAATAGGATGCCTTGCTTCTGTCCTGCGACACCTCCCGCATCAGCAGGATATCAAGGCCGTAATTGGAGACAATCTCGAAGATACCGGCGGTGGCAATGGCGGTGGCAAAGCTGCCCGCAGAAGCAGGACCCAGGACCCGCAGGTAAAATGCGGCAAAGACGAAATCAATGGCCCGGTTAAACAGATTCAGGACGACCGGGGCAACGCTGTTTTTGGCGATGCTGCGGGTGTTGGTCATCTCGGCATCCGGGTTTACCATCCGCCGCCACACCCAAACGCCTATGGCGAATATCAAGATGACCACGCCCATAAAACTGGCCAGGCCACCCAGTTGGAAGCTGCGCGGGCTGTAGCGGAAACGGACGCTCCAATGGCCTGGATCCAGCAGGACGCCGCGGAAATTACCGTTAACCAGCACTATCTCAATCTCTTGTTCGCGGTCTTCACCGGCTCCAAATGGGCGGACAAACGCTTTCCAGCCGGGGAAGTAGCTGTCATTGAGCAGCAGCCAGGAGGGCTCCGAGACTTCCACCGAGGCCACTACCTGAAGATTGCGGTATTCGTCGATAGAGGCCGGTCTATAGCTGTTGGGCTGCGGC
>JAHEEY010000238.1 GCA_024640485.1 Chloroflexota bacterium
TTTTTAGCCTTCGTGATCATGACTACCAGCATCTCTGTCGTGTATGCCTGGCTTTTCAACGCCAGCGGTCAGGCAATGATTATTGCCATCATTTTCCATGCCATGAACAATACCGCCGCTCCCCTACTCCCTTATCTTCGCTGGGAAGAAGGGCAACCAGAAACGGCCTACTGGTTGTATGCGGCTGTCAATGTTTTGTTTGCCCTTGTATTTGCTTTGTTGATTATCAAAGAGGCCAAGAAGAATCATGCGCATAAAGTCGAAGGCCTTCTTTCTTCCTGATTAACCTATCGCCTAAAGACAAAAATACCGTCAGTCCACGGCACAAGGCAATTGCCCTGCCCCCCATAACTGACCCCAAAAGTGTATTAGGATTTAGGTCAAAGGGAGACAGGAACAACGAGCAGGAGAAGAGAGTATTCGCCTGAACAGGTCATCGTGAAACTGCGCGAAGCTGAGATATTGCTGAGTCAAGGAAAAACGATCAAATCGGTAAGCCGCACCCTAGCCCCCACAGTGCATTGGGTTGCCGGCATCTGGCACCAGCCGTGTTTGTGTCGCCGCCTTCTCAATTCGAACGACTTATACTAACATAGGAACTGGAACTTACATTGGGGGCATGGTAGCCCGGTTTGCGTTCAGTCGCTAATTCCCGGCAGATTTCCGGCTTTCTGGATTCACGGACATGCCTCTGCATGCAGGAATTTCCGGCACTCCTCCTCGGTAAGCGCTCTTTCGAGACGGCCCTGGGCAAGCGCGATCAGCTCGTCAGTCCCCAACGTGAAAGTCCGCACCGTGCCATCAGCTCCAGCGGTCGCCAGATGGGCGCCGTCAGGGCTGAACGAGACACCAAAAACATTGCTGAGATTCCCATATAAAGTAAACAGCTCCTCACCGGCGGCGACATCCCATACTTTGGCCAAGCGGTCAAAACCGGTCGAGGCCAACTTTGTGCCGTCAACATTGAATGTGAGACGCAGCAGCAGCCCGGCATGGCCGGCAATCCTCTTCAACTTG
This sequence comes from Chloroflexota bacterium, assembly GCA_024640485.1. Taxonomy (GTDB): domain Bacteria; phylum Chloroflexota; class Anaerolineae; order Promineifilales; family Promineifilaceae; genus JAHEEY01. Next base: position 1,018 of record JAHEEY010000238.1, read on the forward strand.
CCGCCGGAAGCCACATTCCACAGCGTAATAACCCCGTCCTGGTCACCCATCGCCAGCGTTTTCCCGTCTGGGCTGAGGGCAACACCGTAAATGTCTTTGCCCTCTGCACCGAAAGCGCGGAGTTCTTCGCCTGTGCTAGCATCCCATTGGCGCACATAATCATCATCGCCACCAGTAAATACGGTGCGACCATCAGGGCTGAAGGCGACGTTCGTCAGCGCGACCGGAGCGAGATGGCCGCGGAATGTGGTGATTACGGCGCCTCGAGTGAGATCCCAGACTTTGGCGGTCCCGTCCCAACTGGCGCTGGCCAGGCGGGCCCCGTCAGGGCTGAAGGATAACCCGGTCACCAGGGTGGCATGATCGTTCATAGTCATCACCAGCTCGCCTGTGGCATACTCCCACAGGGCTACGCTTCCGTCGAACCCACCGGCGGCCAGGCGAGTTCCATCTGGACTGATGGCAAGGCCGGTAAACCCGCTGGAAGAGTCGCTTCCACTGTTTAGAGCGCGCAGCAGCTGGCCAGTCTGCGCATCCCAAATCTTTATCATGCCGTCCATGCTGGCCGCGGCAATTTGGTCTCCTTCTGGGGAATAGACCACATCCCAGACAATCCCGGCATTTTCGTGCAGGGTCAACAGCTCATGACTGGGTGAAGCGTCCCAAAGACGAAGCGTGCCATCATAGCCAGATGTGGCTATCCAGGCACCATCTGGACTGCCGGCGACGCCAATGACGGTGCTGGTCGACGCGGCCAAAGTGAGCAGCTGCTGCCCTGTGTTCAGGTCCCAAACCCGGGCAGCGCCGTCTTGCCCGGCTGTTGCCAACCGGCCATCCGCAAGAAAAGCAATGTCGTACATTCCAGATAATCGGGGTAGGTTCAGCAGCTCCCGCCCTGTGACTGCATCCCAAACTTTGGCGCTGCCATCTTCACTGGCAGCAGCCACACGCTGCCCTTCCGGGCTAAAAGTGACGCTGTGGATAATGCCGCCCAGGGTCATGGTAAACAACTCGCCACCGTCGACAGCGTCCCAGATTGTGACAATGCCCTCATCGCCTCCGGTCGCTAGCAAGCTGCCGTCATTTCCGTAAGCGATAGCCTTTGCCGGCTGATCGATAGGCGGCAGGACCAGCAGCTCTTTTCGCGTCACGAGATCCCAGACCTTGGAAACTCCATCCATATTGGCGACTGCCAGCCGCTTCCCATCCGGACTAAAGCTGATCTGCCCCACTCCCAGATTGTAGCCGACGGTCGTCCCCACAGATCTACCTGCCATTACCAGCATTTCTTCCCCGGTGACAGCATCCCACAATATCACCTTGGTCACCCCAGCCGCAGCCAGCAGCCGGCCATCCGGACTGAAGGCGACGCTGGAGCCGAATTCAATTCTGGCATCCTGCAGCGTGAGCAAGAGCTGGCCCGTGCTGGCGGCCCACACCCTCACATCGCCAAACGCGCCTATGGTAGCCAGCCGGGCGCTATCCGGGCTGATAGCCACGTCCGGAGTACCGCCCTCATGGGCCGGAACAGTACGCAAGAGATGCAGCTCCGGCAGCGCCTGATGCAGGGCATTGCGAGCTTCCAATGTATCAGCCCGGTCCAACGCCTGCAGCGCTAGCAGGGCACTGCGCTCCGTATCCACCTGCAGATTGGTCACTGCCGCAGCCGCCAGTTCGCGTGAGGTTGCCAGCCGTTCAGCTTGAACAGCCCGCCGCCCAAATACCAGTGCCGCCATGCCTAAGACGACGCCCAAGAACAGCGCCACGGCCAACAGCATGGCCCGTTGGCGCAGCCGTCGGTTGGCAATGGATTGTTCCTCGGCGCTTGACCGCTCTGCCTCCACCAGAAGGCGGGCGGCTTCCAGTTCGCGCTGGTATTGAGCCTCCCTCTCCCACGCTTCTTTGTCCGCCAGGGATTGAGAAGCATCTAGGAACGCCAGCTCCATCACGTTCACATTTTCAGAATGTGCGACTGCCCATTCTGCTGCCTGAGCCAGCCGCGCTCCCCGGTAGAGGCCGCTTGAGTCGCGCCCCAGCGCGTCCCATTCCTGAGCGGCGTCGGTGAGATGGCGATGCAACCGCAGCCCTTCCCGATCTTCCTCCAACCAACCGCGGAGGGTCGGCCATTCACGAATCAGCGCTTCGTGGGCGACCTCGGCGGTATGTTGATCGGTAGTTACCAGACGGGCATCGGCCAGCGCGCTCAACACTTGATGCACAACGTCACTGTCTTCGGGCCGGGAAGGGAGCTCATCGATGTTCACCCGGCGCCGAGTATCAGCGTTGGCATCCCCGCCGCCCAATTCAGTGAGACGCAGGAATATCTGGCGGGCAATCTGGCGTTGTTCTCGGTCCAACTGGTCGTAGAAGACGGATTCGGCCGTTTCGGCAATCGCGCCACGTACGCCGCCGGAAGCAGCATAGCCGCTCAAGGTCAGTGTTCGCCCGCGCCGCCGCTGCCAGGTGGCTAACAGAGCGTGAGATAGCAAGGGCAGCGCACCGGGCTCAGGACAGTGGCCGGCATCCGCACCAACATCGTGGAGGAGCAGGTCAACCAGTCCCTCGTCGAATTCCCAATGGCCATATTGTGCTGGAGCTTCGATGGCGCAGCGCAGTTCCGCAGCGGTCATAGGCCCGATGTACTCTTGATGCTTTGCCAGCAACTGCCGGAGCAGGTCGAAGCGAGCACAGTGGGCGTAGAAATCAGCCCGAAGAACGATGATGACAACAACGGTTCCCCCAGTCTGACAGGCAGCGGCGGTCAAGTTCTGCACATATGCCAGCTGCTCAGATTCGCTCCGGCAGAGTGTAAACAGCTCTTCAAATTGATCTATTATCAAGATCTGCTGAACAGCCGTTTGGGCGATGTGCTGCAGGGCAAGGCTGAGCCTTTCCGGTTGTTGAGCCAATTCCTCGGCCAGCTTTCTAAGCGGCAGTCCAGCCAGGGTGTCGCCGCACAAGCCGGCGGCAAGGCTTTCCAGCGGGTGGGCTGTAGGGGTAATCACGAATACGGGCCAGTCGGAGGATGCTGGCTGCCAGCGGAGCGTCGGAATCAGTCCGGCGCGTACGACCGACGATTTCCCGCTGCCTGAAGCGCCAACGACTGCCATGAACCGCTGGCCAGATCCCAATTGCTTCGCAAGACGGTCCACCAGCTGTGCCGTCAGCGTTTCGCGCCCGAAGAACAGCTCGGCGTCGGCCTCGTCAAAATAGTGCAGTCCTTTGTAGGGGGGAAGGCCCGCAACAGGGGCGTCCTCCCGGCGCACCGCTGCCGCCAGTTCCAACAGCCGCGCTGATATTTCTGGTTCGCTGTCAAGATGCAAGATAGGCAGAAAGCGCGCGGTCAGTGTTGCCAGATCGGGCAGGCGCTCATTGTGTTCCAAACGGGAAATTTGGGTATCGCTGTAACCTACGGCGATGGAAAGCTCACGCTGGGTGTAACCAGAACGGCGGCGGAGGTACTTGAGAAGATCACCAAAAGTGGTGAACCGATCCAACACAAAATTGATGTTTGAGGCTGTCATTGAGGCTCCTGAAAATGGCATCCACCCAGAAAACACAAAGTCCGCAAGGAAATGAAGTATTAGCGAAATCAACGGATCTTCTTGATTGTGCACCGTGCGGACTTCATTGCCGATACGCTAACTGTTCTGCCTGCTATCACAGAAGATCGAATTGAAGCGACGAATCAGGTTGAAAGAGGGGTGGGATGACTGAACCTTTGAGCAAGCTGCCTGCGCTCGCCATTCGATCCATGATACTCAACAGTATAGTCGGTTTTGAGGCCGGTTGGGGAATCTTGTCAAGATTTGGCAAGTTTCGCAGCATATATTTGTGTACGCTGTTGATCAGCCGGGCCGAAATCGAAAGATCACGCCCTGGTTTAGATAATGGCTATGTCTGATAGAAAGGAGAACGAATAATGAACAACCGATCCAGGATAGTGACTGTGATGTGCTTGATTATGGTCATGGGAATCGCAGGCTGTACCAGCACCGACAACCAGACCTCGCCAACCTCAGCACCGACGACACCCCCGACACCTACAGCAAATGTAATATCAACAGTGGCCCCGACCCCCACCGCAGAGCCCACCGCCATTTTGACACCAACTGTTGATCCGAGCGCTGCCATCGTCTTGAACATGATCCAACGCATTGATGCTGAAGATTATGCCGGCGCGGCGGAGTTTGTGGCTGAGGATATGTTGGTTTATCTTATCGGCATGCCGCCGACCGGCATGGAGATTTACAGAGGCAAAGAGCAGTTCCAAACATTTCTGGAGGAATGCTGCACCGGTCAGAACTTCGTATGGGAAGTAACGCCTGAGCGGGTTAGCAACGGTGTGGTCTTTGCCGAAAGCAAAACCTGGATGGACTTCACCCGCCAGCTGGGGGTGGCACCTAACAGCTGGCATGAGATTTTCGTCGTCGATAAGGGCAAGATCTCGCTGTATGTCTCAATGCTCAACGAGGAATCCCTGGACAACTTCAGACCCGCCCTGCGCGAGATCATGCCGGAGCTGTTCGAGGTTGTATTACCCTCCGGTGAAACCCCGGTCTCCCAGGTAGCGATCACCTTTGCAGATGGGACCTGTTCTTACGACGGGCCGCTGACTTTGCAGGCAGGGCCGCTGGCTGTGACGGCTAGCGCGCAGGATCTGAATTGGGACAAGTACGCAGTGGCGTTTTTTACGCTGGACGAAGGCAAGGACCTGCTCGATCTGATGGCTTCAACATACCGCCCCTCCCCACCTCCCTGGGCAAGAATGGTTTTCCTGAAAGAACTGGACCCAAAAGAAAGCTGGACTTCACCGGATCTCCAGGTCAATGAGGGATTGCTCTACATGGTGTGCTTTGGCGGCTCACCGGATACCACCATCGGCAACGCCGGCCCATTTGTGGTGCAGCCGTAGACAAACGGCGACGTACGCCAATCTTATGGAAGTGTGATACCTAAACAGCCATCACATTCGCTACGCGGAGTTGCATGGCTGGCCTTCTCATCTCTAATAAAAAGGGGGCGGTGGTAGACAACTGGCCTCTTTTGGTCAGTGGTAGACAACCGGCCCCTTTTGCGAATGAACCTCTAAATTTCGACAGTTCCCCACCTCTCTAAGCCTTTCTGCGAAATAATCGCTTCCAGCCGGCGCAAGCGCTGAGCTATTTTATCTGCCGGGCGCCTACAATGCCGTGGGACATTGACAAAGTCAATAACCCATCGGCTAAGCCCCCAACAGAAACGGCGGCTGAGCTGCCTTGTCGGGGGACTCTTGATGTGATACCTTTGTCATTGCCTACACGAATTTCACACTGGTCAGCATAGCCACCCGGGCTGGGCAAGCGTTGGAACAGCAGCGGCAAACGGACATGCGTCCCTCTTTTCGTGGGCGCGCCGGAAAACGGAAATGGCGGCAGATCAAGAAGGAGCAGCCAATGAGTGTAAACGTAATCGAAACGCAGGGTTTAACCGTATATTACGGCAGACACAGGGGCATCATTGATGTCAACCTGACGGTTGAAAAGGGAGAAGCATTCGGCTTTCTAGGACCAAATGGAGCTGGCAAAACGACGACGCAGCGGGTCCTGCTGGACGTCATTCGCCCCACTTCTGGCAAGGCCAGCGTCTTCGGCATGGACTGCCGCGAGCAGGGTGTTGAACTGCGCAAGCGCGTCGGGTACTTGCCTGGGGAATTGGCGCTGTACAAAGATATGAAGGCCAGCCGGTTCTTCAAGATGGTTGAATATCTGCGGGGCGCGAATGGCCACAAAGGTTATTGGCAGGAACTGGCGGAACGGCTTGATCTGGATATCAGCCGCAGGATCGGCAATTTCTCGCGTGGTAACAAACAGAAGGTGGGCGTAGTGGCTGCTTTCATGCACCGGCCGGACCTGCTCATTCTGGATGAGCCGACCAGCGGGCTGGACCCATTGGTCCAGCAAACCGTGATGGAAATGGTGCGAGAGGTAAAAGCGGACGGCCGTACGGTCTTCTTTTCCTCCCATATCCTGCCGGAAGTGCAGGCCATTTGTGACCGGGTAGGCATCATCCGGGAAGGGCAGTTGGTGGCAACACAGCGGGTTGAAGAGCTGATCGCTGCCCGGCTGAACCGGCTGACCTTGATATTCGCTGATCTGCCC
>JAHEEY010000239.1 GCA_024640485.1 Chloroflexota bacterium
CGTGAGGTTATCAACAAAAATATCTCCATCGACAGCGCCGCCGACAGCCTGACAGAAACAGCCATCGATTTGAGCGATGCCCTCGATGGAGATTTCGGCCATCTCATCGTCGTCGTCGATCCTCCGCCGGGATTGCTCGATCGCGTCCGGAACCGGCAGCCAGAAGTGGTGCAGGCTTGGGTTCAAGTAACCCAGATCGGCCTCGACGCCTTCGTCGATCACAGCCAGATGGTTATCTGGGCCAACGATCTGGCAGACGGCAAGCCCCTCTCATCCGTCCCCATCCAGCTCCTGCCTTCAAACAACCAGGTCAGCACCGGTGCCGACGGCATCGCCAAAGTGCCCCTCTCTTCCGGCGGCATTTCCATGCTCATCGCCAGCCAGGGCGACGACACCGCCATCCTTCCCAGCAACACCTACAGCTGGGAACGTTCCATTTGGCAGCAGCAGTCCGTCAGCGACGAACTGCGCTGGCATGTTTTTGACGATCGCCAGATGTACAAGCCCGGTGAAGAAGTCCACGTCAAAGGTTGGCTGCGCCGCGTCGGCGGCAAGCAGGACGGCGACGTCACCCTCATCAGCGGCAGCGCTCCCCGTATCAGCTACCGGGTGATCGGCTCGCAGGGCAACGACATATTCACCGGCAGCGCCACTGCCAACGCTTTGGGCGGCTTTGATCTCAACTTCACCCTACCCACCAACGCCAACCTCGGCTATGCCCAGCTGATCCTGAATGCCAGCGGCGTTGGCGGCAACATCGCCGGCACCGAATACTACTACTCCTTCCAAATCCAGGAATTCCGCCGCCCCGAATTCGAAGTCTCTGCCCGCAACGAGACCGCCGGCCCCTACTACGCCGGCGACTTCGCCACCCTGGCAGTCTCAGCCCAATACTTCGCCGGCGGCCCTCTGGCCAACGCCGACGTCACCTGGGATATCCAATCCTCTCCCAGCAGCTACTCACCGCCCAACTGGAACGACTTCATCTTCGGCACCTGGACACCCTGGTGGTTCCGATACGATTATGGCTACAGCGAGTACTCGTTCGATCCCTATCGTCCAGACGACGGAGGCAACTACGAAACCTTCCAGGGGATCACCGACGGCAACGGCGAAGATTTTCTGCGCCTCGACTTTGACCAGCTGGAAGGGGCTAAACCTTTCAGCATCCTGGCTGATGCCACCGTCATGGATGTCAACCGCCAGGCATGGACCGCTTCCACCAGCTTGTTGGTCCACCCCTCATCACTCTACGTCGGCCTGCGCAGCGAGCGCACCTTCGTCCAGCGGGGCACCCCCCTGGAGATTGAAACCATCGTCACCGATCTGGACGGCAATCCCGTCGCCGGACGCCCGGTGCTGCTGCAGGCCGCTCGCCTGGAATGGCAGCTGGTCGACGGCAGCTGGAGCGAAGTGGAAGTGGACGTCCAGGAATGCACCGTCCAGTCCGGAGAAGAACCGGTCTCCTGTACCTTCACCACCGAGCTCGGCGGCCAATACCGCATCACCGCCCAGGTCACCGACAGCGAAGGCCGCTTGAATCAGAGCCAGTTCACCCGCTGGGTCAGCGGCGGCAAACAGCCGCCGGCCCGCAAGGTCGAACGAGAGACCATCACCCTGATCCCCAGCAAAGAGAGCTACCAGCCCGGCGACACCGCCGAGATACTGGTCCAGGCCCCCTTCAGCCCTGCCGAAGGGCTGCTGACCGTCAGCCGCAGCGGCATCCTCTACACGGAACGGTTCAGCATGGCTGAGGATACCTATACCCTACGCATACCGGTGAGCGAGGCCCATATCCCCAACCTGTCGATACAGGTCGATCTGGCCGGCGCCGCTCCCCGCACCGATGACCAGGGAGAGATCGTCGAAGGGCTGCCTGACCGGCCCGCTTACGCCTCCGGCAGCCTGGATCTGAGCATCCCTCCCATGACCAGGGCGTTGTCTATGCAGATCACCCCGGCCCAGTCCCGGCTGGAACCCGGCGGCCAAACCACCATTGATGTCACCCTCACCGATGCCTCTGGACAGCCGGTCAGCGGCGCTGAACTCGCCGTAGTGGTGGTCGATGAAGCCATCCTGGCACTGACCAACTACCAGTTGGCCGATCCCCTGGCCACCTTCTACACCAGCCGCTACACCTATCTCAACACCACCTACAGCCGGGAATATATCGTCCTGGCCAACCCCGAACTGCTCAGCGAGCAGATGAAGGCCAATGTTGAGGTTCAAAGCACCGCTGGCGCTCGGATGGTTGCCGAATCGGCAATGCCTATGGAAGAAGCGGCTATGGAAGCCCCGGCAATGATGGACATGGCGGCTGCCGCCCCGGGCGCAGCCAATGCCGAGCCGATAAAGGTGCGATCCAACTTCAACCCGCTGGCTACCTTCGCCCCTGAGGTCCGCACCGACGGCAGCGGCAAGGCCCAGATCGAAGTCCAGCTGCCCGACAACCTCACCCGCTACCGGATCATGGTAGTGGCCGTCGCCGGTGACAACAAGTTCGGCTCCGCCGAATCCAACCTCACCGCCCGTCTGCCGCTGATGGTCAGGCCCTCCGCCCCCCGCTTCCTCAACTTCGGCGACAGCCTGGAAATCCCGGTGGTCATACAGAATCAGACCGACGATCCCATGACCGTCGACGTGGTGCTAGAAGCCCACAATCTCATCCTCACCGCCGGTGCCGGACAGCGGGTCCAGGTGCCCGCCAACGACCGCATCGAAGTCCGCTTCCCGGCGACCACCAACAGCGCCGGTGAGGCGTTCCTCCGCTTCGCCGCCGTCTCCGGCAGCTATGGCGATGCCGCCAGCATCACCCTGCCCGTTTATACCCCGGCGACCACTGAAGCGTTCGCCACCTACGGGGTCATCGACGACGGCGCTATCGCCCAGCCGGTGAGCGCCCCGGAGAATGTCTTCAGCCAGTTCGGCGGCCTGGAGATCAGCACCTCTTCCACCGCTCTGCAGGCGCTGACCGATGCCGTCCTGTATCTCTCTACCTACCCGTATGACTGCTCCGAACAGATCGCTTCCCGCATCATGGCCATCGCCTCACTGCGCGATGTGCTCACCGCCTTCTCCGCCGAAGGGCTGCCCTCGCCGGAAGAGCTGGTCGCTTCTGTTGGCCGCGATATCGACCGGCTGCAGGGGCTGCAGAACAATGATGGCGGCTTCCCCATCTGGACCAGAGGCAAGGAGTCGGTTCCCTACTACACCATCCATGTGGCCCATGCCCTGCAGCGGGCCCAGCTCAAAGGGTTCCAGGTGCCCTCGGAGATGATGTCGTATGCCCTCGATTATCTGCGCCAGATCGAGAGATACTATCCCGATTACTACGGCAAGCAGACCCGTCACAGTCTGAGCGCCTACGCCCTCTATGTCCGGCAGCTGATGGGTGACAACGATCCCGCCAAGGCCCGGCGCCTGTACCAGGAAGCCGGCCTGGAAACCCTTTCACTGGAAGCGGCCGCCTGGCTCTGGCCGGTCATGAACGACGATCCGGCCTCCTCCGACCAGGTGGCAGCGATTCGCCGCCACTTCAACAACCGCGCCGTGGAGACCGCCAACGCCGCCAACTTCACCACCTCGTATGGTGATGAAGCCTACCTGATGCTCCACTCCAACCGCCGCACCGACGGCATCATCCTGGAAGCGCTGATCGCCAACCAGCCCGACAGCGACCTCATCCCCAAAGTCGTCAACGGCTTGCTGGCCCACCGCACCAGAGGGCGTTGGGGCAACACCCAGGAAAACGCCTTCATCCTGCTGGCCCTGGACAGCTACTTCAACACCTTCGAATCGGAAACGCCCGAATTCGTGGCCCGCATCTGGTTGGGAGACACCTACGCCGGTGACCACGCCTTCGTAGGCCGCACCACCGAGCGCCACCAGACCGATATCCCCATGGCCTATCTCACCAATGCCGCGACTCAGATGCAGAACCTGGTCTTGAGCAAAGAAGGGCCCGGCCGGCTCTACTACCGGCTCGGCTTGAGCTACGCCCCCACCGATCTTGGGCTGGATCCTCTCGATATGGGCTTCACCGTACAGCGGGTTTACGAAGCGGTGGATGATCCGGGAGATGTCACCCAGGACGATCAAGGGGTCTGGCACATCAAAGCCGGCGCCCGGGTTCGGGTGCGGCTGACCATGGTCGCCGAAAATCGCCGCTACAATGTCGCACTGGTCGATCCCCTGCCGGCAGGGCTGGAGATCGTCAATGAAGCCCTGGCTGTTTCCGGCGGTGCCCCGCCGGATCCCACCTCCCAACCGCTGCGGAATGGCTGGTGGTGGCGCTGGAGCTGGTACGACCATCAGAACATGCGCGACGAAAGGGCCGAAGCGTTCACCACCCTGTTGTGGGAAGGGGTCTACGATTACTCCTATATCGCCAGAGCCACCACCCCCGGTGAATTTGTCGTCCCGCCGGCCAAAGCGGAAGAGATGTACACCCCCGAAGTGTTCGGCCGCAGCGGCAGCGACCGGGTGATTATCAAATAAGGTCGGACAGAGCCGGCGAATCTCCCCATCGGGGGCGCCAGCATCTTCCCCTTAAGACCACGGCGCCGCATCTTGCCCGATGCGGCGCCGTTTGCGTCCCTGTGGTTGATCGCCGCCAACAGCCGGCTCTCATCCGGCACAGTTGTTCCAGTTCAAGACAAAGTCACGGAATGGCTCGTTTGAACCCGCGCCCCGTTGGATGACAATCAGCCCCCCTGTGCGGAAGGTGACCCCGTAGGCGTCGATATCCAGCTGCGACACATACGCTCGGTACCCATCACAGAGGATATACTGCTGATCATACAAATTGAGGAAGACCACATCTGGGTCAGTTGGCGCTACGCGCTGGCTGGGGATGCCGATGATAAACAGCTTTTCGCGCTGGGCCAGGTGAGGGGCATAATCATTGGTCGTGACTACCGAAAGGAGGTCGGGAACAGTGGTTAATGCTTGCTCCACCACCTCTGCATTCGACATCGTTTCCAGCGCGGAAGGGAGCAGTAGGTTATCTCGAAATGGGTTCTCAATCCAGAAGTTAAACGTAGCCAGCGGCAGCACCAGCAAGACCGCGTACTTCCAGCTCCGTTCATTTTTCAGCCAGCGACGCAGCCGCGCCAAGCCATACACCAAGCCGATGAAGACAAAGGGGATAACCGGGGCTGAATACTGGCAATAAATGGTTGGCTGACAAAAATGATCCGCCATCAGATTGGTCATTAAGAATGGTTGGGCGATCAGCAGCTCCGGCAGACCCAACAGGTTGAGAAAGCCCACAGGCGCCGACAGCTGGACCAGATACAGCAGCCTGTTTGTGCTGACCAGGTGGTCCCAAATGAGCGCCGGCTGTGTGAAAACAGTCTGGGCGATTTCAGTTGTCGTCTCTCCCATCCAGGCATAGCGCGCCATCGCGTCCAGCGATTCACCGCGAATCGTAGGCAGCAGCCAGAAAGAGGTGAACACAAAAACGGCGCTGCCCATCATCAGCCAGAGAATCCCTAGGCGATAATTCCGCTGCATGATCATCAAATACAGGCCAAATATGGCCACCACGATTCCCATATTTTCTTTGCACAGCAAGGTCAAGATGAGCCAAAAGGTAGCCGCCTTCCACCGCTCCCTCTCCAGCGCGTAGAAGGCCATGAAAAACAGCGGGATAGCGATTGCCCCCATATGGAAATCAAACCGGGCCACATACCCAACCGCCGGGTAAATGAGGTACATGAAAGCCACGCCCATGGCAATTGGCACGCTTTTCAACCTGGAATCGGCGATCAAGAAGAGCGGAATCGCCGCCGCCGCCAGTGCGGCCACCTGGATGAGCAGCAGCGTTTTGGCCGATTGAAACAAGGCGTAAATTGGCAGCAGCGCCAACATGAAAGGGCGAAAATGGTCGGCAAAGGAGTTGTCAACTTCCAAGGAGCTGGCGAAGAAACGGCCGTTTAATGTGTTCCACAAGATCTGCTCATGGATTGCCAAATCGTAGCCGGTAGAGTTAAATCGGTCGTGACGAGTGAGTACCAGCCACCCATAAGCAGCCACAAAAATGAGCAGCAGCCCCCCTAAGCACAGATAAGCTGTATGGCGATGGGTGGCCAGTTGGTAGAGTGCCTTTAGACGTTCGTTCCGCTGCGCCCAAACAGGGATCACCACCACGCTGAACAATAAGAGTAGCCAGCCGGCAGCTATCGACGTTAGCAGCAGCAAACGGCTTTCTTGCCACATTTGCAGATCCATTACACCCCCTGGTAACGGATACAATTCTATTTGTGGGATTTCTTGTGGATGTTGATTTGCGCAGTGGGAACGAATCCGCCAAATAGCACTTCTTTCTTCCGGTCTTATTATGCCACACAATTCCGGCGTTTGATATCGATGCGGCGAAAGACGCTCATAGAAGCATGACGGCTGTGGTCAAGATCCGCCCTCCCCTCACCCTGAAAACCACACTGCCATTTAGCTGCTGGATTCAAAACAACTCATGAGTTTTGCTTTTGGCGCTTTTGGCTGCCTTACTAAAAGGCATCCACCATAGTCGCCAAGTAGTTAATATCAAGCCCATCACAGCACAGCGCCGCACCCTTTCGGAATGCGGCGCTGCAAGCTGCGTTCAGCTATCCCTTGCCGAACAACCCCATCCCTTTCTTCAGCAAATCTTCCGCCCCCTTAGCCACATCCGGCCTTTCCAATGCCGCGTCAACCTGGCTGGCCAACGGCGCCGGCAGCTTCTCCTTCAAGAACTTAATCACCGCATCGGCCGCTTTTTTCGCCTGTGCTTCAGGCAGGCCGGTCTGTTCAGCAACTGCTTTTACTAATTCATCCATCGGTTTACTCTCCTAAGGTTTTAACCGGGCGAATAACAACACCCAGCTGTTACATTCTAACGACTTCATCCTAGCGGAATCAACCTGAACAACCCACTTTCTGCGATTATCCTCATCTACATCTGTAACTCTTGGTCACCTTGGGTCGCCCAATCGTGACAACCATTGCCCTGGGTGTAAAATATAAAGCGTGGGGGGAAGACAAGCCGTTCAAATTCCCCCAGCGGAGCCAACATGATTCAAAAACGATATTCAACCGATCCCCAGGATGCCCAGAAGTTCCAGACAACCTTCGACCGCTTCTACACCAGAAGCGCCCGCCTC
>JAHEEY010000240.1 GCA_024640485.1 Chloroflexota bacterium
CCTTTGAGTGTGGCTCGAAGCGTGATCTGTTCGCCGGCAACTGACTCCGGAAAGGTGAACATCAGTTTCCACGTTTGCGGTGCTTCGCTGTTGTCAACCACCACAACCTGCAGTGGGTGGTTTTCAATTGACTCACCTTTTCCGTAGCTGAACCGCACCTTGTTGATAATCGCTGGATCGAGGGGGCCTTCATCCGGCTGATGGGCGAATGTGACTCTTAGGGGGATGTTGAAGACGGCATGGTTGGGATCGTGACTGACCGGGCCGGCAACTGAAAGCCCGGCCACTGTCTTTGCCGCCGGTGAACTGTCCGGCTTGGCTGAGGCGAAGTTTGAGAACGCCTGCCAGCCCAGAAGCAGGATGGCAGCGGTGCCGATAACGATAAGAAAACTGATGCCGGCAGAACTGCTTTTGATTTCAGGATCGCTTGCGGCTGTCCTAGGTGGAGATTCCCTCAGCGGTCTCGATCTTGGCGGCTTGCGCGGAGGGGCAGGTTGTCTGGCCTGCCGGGAAAGGCGTTGTTCGGAAACGGTCGTTTGGGTGTTTGCGTTGACTGTGCTCAGCCGTCTGGGTTTGCGCTTTCTAGAAGCTAGCGCCTTGATAAGCTGCAGCGTCGCTTTTAGGCCGAAGGAGACTGCCCCAAAAATAGCGAGAAGTAGGCTGCGAATGAATTTCAGGAACTGAGAGGCTGCGGCAGCCAGCGGTTTCCACGGGGAGATGCGGTTTTCGGCTGCGCCCCTATCGCCGTGCGGTTGTGGCTCATTCAGCAACTCATCTAGCGATTTGTCCAGATCGGCAGCCGAAGGCAGATTGTGCGTTCGGTATTTGTTTGGCGCATAAGCTGGACGTCTCATTATTTACTGCTCGCGCTGCTTTTGATCTGTGCTCAAATCAAAGATGCCTATGGTGATTTCTGGTGTCGCAAACTTCCAACGGACAAACTGGAAACGCTGATGATCATGTTGTTGAACAGGATGTCAACATCTCGAAAAAACCAGGGCATAGCGAGCCGCGCTTCAGCTGTTCAGCGCCAGCGATTGCCGATCTCAAATCCTAAACTATAGACGTTTTGGTACTCAAGAAGATTGCTAAAATCATTGCAGTCTGCGATGATCACGCTCTGAATATTATGATACGACCGGCAGTAGGGGCTGTCAAGGAAACTATGTTATCATCTAGAGCTGTCAGAACTGTGAATTTGCTTCGATGTTTCGCTGCTGGCGGCGACTGTGAGTTGGTGTAGTCCATCTGTTAAAACGATTCAACCTGGCGCATATCGAGAACTTATTTTGACCGAATTTGCTGTAGAATTTCAACTGCCCGCGGACCACCGCAGCCCCGTCCGTTGGGTCCTCTCTCATCTCTCCCGTCACAAGTTTCTTATCTTAATGATGTTCCTTGGCGCATTTGGAAATGCTGCCCTGGCAGCCGCGGTCCCAGTCCTCCTTGGGCTGGCCTTCAATGCCGCTATGAGCCAGCCGGAGCCGCTCAAAACAATCGGGCTGATGTCCGTCGGCATCCTGGTGAGTCAGCTGGTTAGGGCTGTGCTTCAGTTGGGCCGCAATTTTTCCAGCGCCGTCCTGGGTGAGCGGCTTGAGCGTGACATGCGGCAAGAGCTTTACATAAGCTTGTTGGGCAAGGACATGACCTTTCACTCGCTGCAGCCCGTTGGTGATACCATGGCTCGGGCGACCAACGATGTGCACGAGCTCAACTTGATGCTCTATCCGGGGATCAATCTGGTGATCGGATCAGCCAATTTCCTGCTGATGCCGGTGCTGCTTGCCCCTGGGTATCATTGGCAGCTTCTGCTGGCGCCGCTGTTCTTCGTGATCACCTACATTCTTGCCCTTATCCGATATCTCAATATTCTCAGCCCGATTGCGGATCGCGTTCGTGTCGCCTTTGGTGCGATGAACAGCCGCTTGGCGGAGGCGATTGACGGCATTGAGATGGTCAAGGGGGCTGCCCAAGAGCACCATGAAGTGGGATTGTTCGACGAAAACGCTGGGGAATATCGGGACAGCGCCGTGGAGCAGGGCAAGATGGAGGCCCGTTTCTTGCCGCTGCTGCTGTTAGGTATCACCCAAGCAATTGGATTCGCACATTCCCTTATCCTGTATCGCGCCGGGTTCATTGACGTAGGTGATGTGGTCGCCTACATGGGGCTGCTGTCCCTTTTTGGCTTCCCTACATTCATCTCACTCATGGCTTATTCAAGGGTTTCTCTGGGATTGGCGGGGGCCAGGCGGATCTTGGAGCTGATCAATTCCAAGACGAAGTTGGATCGAAATCTTGAAGGTCACCAGGCCGTAATTGACGGCACCATCCGATTTGAGGGGGTCACATTCGGATATGTGGACGGGGCCGCAGTGCTGCAGGATATCGATTTCGAGGTGCCTTCGGGCAAGACGGTCGCCCTGGTCGGACAGACTGGGTCTGGGAAAAGCTCTGTGGCCAAACTAGTGAACCGCACTTATGATGTCAATAAAGGGCGGGTGATGGTCGATGGGGTGGATGTCAGGGAATGGAATTTAGATACCCTGCGCCGGCAGATTTCAATTATTGAGCAGGATATCTTCCTATTTGCCCGTACCGTCGCTGAAAACATCGCTTTTGGCGTCCCTGATGCTTCAAAAGAGATGATCGAGGGCGCTGCGAAATCGGCGCAGGCCCACGAATTCATCATGAGTTTCAAGGACGGCTACGAAACTGTGGTTGGGGAGCGCGGCGTGACCCTTTCTGGCGGCCAGCGGCAGCGGATCGCCCTGGCCAGAGCGTTTTTGACCAAGCCGAGCATCTTGATCCTGGATGATTCGACCAGTGCGGTGGACAGCGCCACCGAGGATCAAATACAGCGGGCGATTCTGCAGACCGCTGCTAACCAGACCACGATCCTCATCACCCACCGTCTGTCACAGATTCGCTGGGCGGATATGGTGGTTGTTTTGCGCAAAGGAAAGCTGGAGGCGGTGGGGGATCACCGTGAGTTGATGGAGCGCTCGCCCGCTTATCGACGAATCTTCGAGCAATATGAAGCGATGGAGAGCTAGCCCCTTACCTGAATCGGCTGAAAGCGACCCTGCCCAGCGCTAGTTCCAGCGCTGGCGCTGCGCTTCAAAGACGTTGGGCAAGTTTTCCAATTTCTGCAGCAGCCAGTTGAGCTGTTCCAAACTGGTCACTTCCGCCACAATGTAGACGGTGATGACGTTGTTCACGGTAACAGTTTTGGTCTTGGGGGCATTAATCTGCTGCCCGCGCAAGATGCTGGCGATGTCTTCAACCAACCGCGGGCGGCGATAAGCGCTTACCACAATTGGGATTGGAAATGTTTCCGCGACACTGCCCCAACCGACTTCAATTAGACGTTCCGGTTCATCGATAGCATCGAGCTGGTGGCAATCTTGCCGGTGTATGGTCACCCCGTAACCGCGGGTGATGTAGCCTACGATCGGCTCTGGCGGAATCGGATTGCAGCAGCCGGCCATTTTCGTATGGAGGCCGCTGACGCCCATCACTGTAAGCCCCTTGGGTTTTTCCCCTTGTTTCAACAGCGGACGCAGCTCATCATCTGGCTCGAGGCTTCGTTTTAAAATGGCGATAGCGCCGCTGATCTGGGTGCTCTGGATGTCTCCAAAGCCTACTTTGGACAGGAACTGCTCTACATCATCAAACTTGAGTGCTTGGCCGATCTCGGTCACGGTGTACGTTTCTGTCAGGCCAAGCCGGCGCAGTTCCCGTTCCACCACTTCGCGCCCTTGCTGGATATTTTGTTCGCGCTCTTGGGCCCGGAACCACTGGCGGATCTTGCTTCGGGTGCGGGCGCTGCCGGTATAGCCCAGGCTGGGGTTCATCCAATCCCGGCTGGGCCCGCTTCGCTTGGCGGTCTGAATCTCAACCCGCTCACCTGAGCTCAGCTTGTAGTCCAGGCTGACCATCTTGCCGCCCACTCGAGCGCCACGGCAGCGATGTCCTACTTCGGTGTGAATTTGATAGGCGAAGTCGATTGGGGTGGCGCCAACGGGAAGCTCAACAACATCTCCGCTGGGGGTAAATACGTAGATGTTTTCAGCCAGGAATTCCTTCTCGAATTCTTCCCCTTCAGACGGGGCATCATACACATCACGGAGGTTGACCAACAACTCTCTTAAGCCGTGAATTCGTTTCTGGATAGAAGCGCTGACCTGAACGCCTGATTCCTTGTATGACCAATGGGCAGCGATCCCTTTTTCTGCTTCTTCGTGCATCCGTTGGGTCCGAATCTGGACTTCCAAGGTTTGACCAGATTGGCCGTCGACCACGGCAGTATGCAGCGACTTGTACCCGTTGGCCTTCGGTGTAGCGATGTAGTCATCGAACTCGCGAGGAATTGGACTCCACAGGCTGTGAACGGCTCCCAGGACCTGGTAGCACAGACTGCGGTCGGCTTCATCCTTTTCCCTGCCGCTCTTCTTGGCGTAAGCTTCAGGATCGTTGGGTCTCAGAATAACTCGCAGCGCCTCAATATCGTATATCTGAGTGTAGTCAAGCCCCTTGCGCTGCATTTTGCGGTAGATGGAGTAGATGTGTTTTGATCGGCCAGTGACTTCAGCGCTCAAACCCATTTCTGCTATCGTCAGTTCCAGCAGCGTAATCGCCTGTTCGATATTCGATGTTCTCTTGGCTGTCTCCTCATTGAGCAGGTTCGCCAACTTGTCATACTGCTCTGGATTGAGATAATGAAAGGCAGTATCTTCCAGCTCAGATTTCAGCTGCCAGACACCCAGGCGATTTGCCAGGGGGGCATAGATGTTCATCGCTTCATTGGCTATTTCAAGCTGCCGCTCTGGGCTCAGCTTGTCAGCCACCCGCAGCTCTTGCAGGCAGTTGGCCATCTGGATCAATATCACCCGGATATCGCCTTCAATAATCGACAATATCGCCCGTCTTATCTTTTCCAGTCCCTGCCCATCTGAAGACTCTTGCCGCTTTTTCAGGTTAGCCTGCTCAGCATAGTCGTACAAGTTGTTCAGTCCCAGAACCAGGGATGAGACCGCATGGTCGAAATGCCCTTTTACAGCCAACGTGGTAATGCCGGTGTGCGGACGGACAACATCATGCAGCAGGCTGGCAGCCAAGGTGTCATGGTCAACGCCAAGGGTGACCATGATTTGGGCCAGGGACAAGTCGTGGTCGATATAAAGCTCACCCGACTCACGCCGCTGATCCTTGTGAGCCGCCAGGGCGAATTCATAGGCCCGCCTGAGTTCAGACGCAGCGGTGCTGTTCTCGCCATTCGGCAAGCTCGCCAGCAGGTCATTTAGGGTGGGTTGTTCGGATTTGGACATAGGTCAGAACCAAAAAAAACAGGCGTACCCTAAGTGGGGACGCCTGTTAACCAGTACTCTTGGAGTGTAGGGCAATTGGAATGTCCCGCATCGATTTAGGCCAACGTCAACGACTTCTTTGTGGTATTTGAAGTAATATCAAAAACAAATCGATCGGGGGAAGCTAGAGCCTCCTACCCAAGTCAACCAAATTAATGGACAGACAGAATCAGCGCTTCACAGGGTCAGCTAGCGGCCGAATCAGCTGCGGCTGTTTCATCCACAGGTTCTTCTTCATGGCCGGCAACTTGTTCCTTCACCTGAGCAACACGGTGCTTGCCGGCATCAAGGACAATTCGAGCTTGTTCCTGAACACGACCGCCGGTTTCCTGCAGCTGCGTACGGGTGCTTGCCAGCGCCTGTTCAGCCTTTTCGCGATATTCCTGCGTATAATCAGTGGCAACTTGGCGGTATTGATGCAATCTTTCCCCGCCGCTGCTGCGCAAGTCGCTGCTTTTGCTGCTGATTTGACTTCTGATTTCTTCGCCTGACTGAGGTGCCAGAATCAGGGCAGTGGCGGCTCCGACGAGCCCGCCGATGACGAAACCAGCCAAGAAGGCTCCAAGATCATTATTATTTTCACTCATTGTAATACTCCTATAACTGTTCCAGGTGGTGTAGATAGATGGGCTATTGCTTAATCAGATAGATTCTTCCGGGGATCGCCGAAGAGCGTCTTTATCCCCCGGCGAACACCAGTGAAGATGCTGCTGGCCTTGGTGACCGGCCGCACCAAATTCTGGCTCATGAAAACGGTCGTGCCTCGAACCATGCGTACGGTCTCGTTGGTCTTTTCAAGCAGCGGTTTGATTTCAAATTCGATCATGTTGACCAGCCGGACGACCATAGCCAGCAGCACAATGATTGCGATTGCAAACACACAAGAGAGCAGAGAAAGGCCGATGATGAAAATATCACGGACCGCTTCAATGGCCGCTGCTTGCGTTTGCGCCAGCCATATGATGGCCCAGATAAACAGCCCGACCAAAATCAACCCACCGATGCCGCCTACAACGGCATAAAGGGTCTTTTTCTTCTCGCCTGTCTTTGGCGCTTCAATTGTTGTAGAGGTTTGTACGTTCATACTGGTATCCTAGCCCATCAAGTATATCACAAGATTTGTCTACTGCGTATGCAATTGGAGGAGAAATCTCCGCTGAAAGCAGAAAATGCTATGACTCTTCAGCTGTGAACCACCAGCTGGCTATCAGCGCGATCCAGGCGCCCAAACTGGCGCTAAGGAGGTGCAGCGCCCCTAGCTTGAAAAGGTCAATTCCGAGAATATCCCCAATAAAGTGGCCCAACAAAAAACCAATCCAGGACGAGAACATGTAAAGCAGGATGCGTCGGGCCGGTCCCCCTAAAATCAAATGAAAACCTGCGCCGTAAGCGGATGCCAGCAAGAAGCCGAGCACCAGGGCCGAAGCGGTTTGACTCATGAAATGTCCTCGCTAATATCGAACTGCTGTAAACCTGTTTCGTACACTGAATCGGCGATAATGCCGCCGCCAATGCAGGTGTCATCTTCAAAGAAGACGGCGCCTTGTCCAGGCGTGGCCCCAAAGACCGGTTCGTTGATCAAGATGGTGGCGCTGCCGTTTGAGAAAGCGGTAACCGTGGCAGGAATTGCTGTCGCTTTGTACCGCACCTTTACGCTGACCTCAATTGGCTGGCTCGGGGGTGTCCCCGAAATCCAGTTCACATCGCGGGCTGTCAGACGCTGCTGCCCAAGCTGGTCGCGGGTGCCTACCAGCAATGCATTTCGCCGGACG
>JAHEEY010000241.1 GCA_024640485.1 Chloroflexota bacterium
CGACCTTAAAGGGGCCCTTTAGCGCGCGGCAAGGCAAAGGAGCTCAACTTCCCACCGACTGTGTTCATCATGTTGGTTAATGGATGCTAACAGCAGCTCCTCAACAGCGGGGGAGCAGCTTTTCAAGAAGTTGGCAGTTCTATGCGTAAGGCCCCCGATTTTCCGCGGGAAGCAGTGCGGCGATATGGGTCATCATCACATCGCCCAGATGGTCCAGCTGCTCACGACGAGCGGCCCCTTTCAGAGCGGGGTCACTGGTCAGCGGCCCGAACACGGGACCGATACCCATCTTCACCGGTGTCCGCCGCCGCTGGCTCATGTTGCCCAGGACCAGTTCAGTCCCCAGAAAAGAGACCGGCTGTATATAGGCTTGACTGCGGGTAGCCAGGAATGCCGCCCCAGGCCGGGCCGAAATCAGCTCGGCGCTCAAACGAGAGTTTTGGCCCTCATCCATCGCCACCGGCTGCCCCAAAGCGGTGGTCTCCCGCAGATCAGGGTCAATGCCCCCTTCCGGGAAGATCATCAGTACACGCCCTTCATCCAGCACTTGCTGGGCGCGGCGAAGGGCGGTGCGATCCACTTGTCCCCGGTGCACGGGAATGACATCAAAGGGGTAGAACAGCATCCGCAGAAGCTTGCTCTGCCCGGCCAGCTCTGCGGCGGCAAAGAAGGTGATCTTGTAGGGTAGATGCATCACCAGCAGCGGCACTTCAAACCAGCTGAAATGATTGCTGACGATGATCAAAGGGCCGCCGTGACGGAGGTTCTCTTTACCGGTGACTTCCACCTTAATCAAGGCTTTCATTACCAGGCGGGCCAAGAACAGGAAGATTGGGCGAAGTATTGCGCGTAACATGGTACTCCGGGAATTCACCAAATGAGCGGCTAAACCAGCTTTCGTTGGTCCAGCCGCTCTCTTTATGCTTATTCTCGCAAGCGGGCCCCTATTTGTTTCTCCAACTGCTTCAGGATGCGCTCCCGCTGGCGGCGCACATCACTATCAGTCAGAGTTTTGCTGGGCGATTGGAAGACCAGATGGTAGGCCAAACTCTTCTGCCCGGCAGCGATTTGCCCACCCTCATACAGGTCAAACAGCTGGACGCTCTGCAGCAAGAATCCGCCGACATGCTTAATGACCGCTTCCACTTCCGTGGCAGCAGTATCCGCGCTGACCACCAGCGCCAGATCTTCTCTGACTGCCGGATAATGGTAGATTGGCTTGAAGGGGAACAGCGCCGGGATGCGGCTGATGATACCGTTCAAGTCAAAATCAGCTGCCATGACCCCTTGCTTCGGTTCAGTCCGAATGCCGTACGCTTCTACAACAGTGGGGTGCAGCTCGCCCATATACCCTAGCACGTTTTTTCCGACCCGCACCCGAGCAGTTCTTCCTGGACGGAAGCTGGGATGTTCGGCCGCTTCATAACTGACATCGACATGTAGAATACTGAACAATCGTTCCAATACACCTTTCAAGTCAAAGAAATCCATCAGCCCGGCTTTTCCATCTTGCCAGCTGCTCAAATCACGTTGGCCGGTCATGACCAGGGCAAGCCGCATCTGCTCATTTGGCAGCTGCTGCTCTTCCTGGACCAAGAAGACCGGGCCGACCTCAAACAGAGCGATCCGCTCTTGGAACCTGCTGTTGCTGGCGGTCGCTTCCAACAGCCCGGCCATCAGGGTCTGGCGCATCACCACCCGATCCGGCGAATTCGGATTGGTGATGGTCACATACCGTTTCGGCTCAGCATCTTGAGCGCTCCCCTTCGGGAGCATCAACGCTTCCACAGCCCGAGAAGTCAGGCGGACCCCAATGGTCTCCTGAACGCCG
Source organism: Chloroflexota bacterium (assembly GCA_024640485.1). Taxonomy (GTDB): domain Bacteria; phylum Chloroflexota; class Anaerolineae; order Promineifilales; family Promineifilaceae; genus JAHEEY01. Next base: position 1,832 of record JAHEEY010000241.1, read on the forward strand.
GCCTGTACCAGGATATCCTTGATCCGCTCTTCCTGCTCCAGCGCCAGATTACCCCGCTGCGGAGGCAGATTATCGGACAGCGCAGTAGAAGGTATCCGGCCGTAGCCGTACATGCGGCATACTTCTTCCACCAAGTCATGAGCCCCTTCGATATCAAGCCGGTGATCCGGTGCCGTCACCAATAAATGTTCGCTGTCGGCAGTTTGAACATCGAATTCCAGCCGGCCCAACAAAGTGGCGATCTCTTCTGTCGACAAGTCCAAACCGCTGAGGCGGCGCACATACGTCGCATTCAGGGTGATGGGCTCTGCCGCTGGCACCAGCGGATAGCTGTCGATGATGCCCTGAGCGACTGTGCCGCCAGCCAAGCGGCGCAGCAGTTCGGCGGCGCGCTTGGCGCCTAGCAGCGCCTGGCTGGGATGAACGCCGCGGCTGAAACGAAATGCAGCTTCGGTATGGATACCCAGCTGGGTAGCGGTCTTGCGGATATTGATGAAATTCCAGGCAGCCGCTTCCAGCAACACGCTGGTAGTCTCTGGTTTGATTTCGCTGTCAGCGCCGCCCATGACACCGCCGACACTCAAGTTGCTGATCGGGTCGGTCACCAAGATGTTGTGCGGCTGTAGTTTGTGGGTCACGCCATCCAGGGTCACCAGGGTCTCCCCTTCATGCGGCAAGCGGGTGATGATTTCTATGGGGCCTTCAGGGGCGTACTGGTCTGCCCGGCGGCGCAAGAAATCGTAGTCGAAGGTGTGATTCGGCTGTCCCATCTCCAGCATCACATAGTTGCTGATATCCACCACCACGCCGATGGGCCGCTGGCCCGCCAACCGCAGCCGGTGCTGCATCCAATAGGGGCTGGGCTTCCGTTCGATGCCGTCAATGATCAGCGCGGCAAAGCGAGGGTTCAGTTCAGGATCCTCCGTCCTGACTTTGACCCGAGCGTTGGCATCCGGACCTTCCATCAGGACGTCATAGCTGGGATATCGGACAGGTTGTCCAGTCAGCGCCGCGTATTCGCGAGCGACTCCTACCATCGAGCTGCAGCGGGCGATATTGGGAATAATATCAATTTCCAGGACTACATCGCCGAACAGCTCAACCAGCGGCGTGCCGGCCTGGTAGTCGGGCGAATTCTCGTCTTTCTCGATGATGATAATCCCTTCATGCTCATCGCTGATACCCAGCTCTTTTTCTGAGCAAAGCATGGAGCGGTTGTAGACGCCGCGCAAGCTGCGTCCCTTGAGCTTGGCCTTTTTCAGCTCTTCGCTGTGGCCATCGTAGAGTGTGGCCCCTTCCAGCGCGTAAGCGGAATACAACTGGCGATCGGTCAGATCCCCTTCACCGATGTATTGGAACAGGTTGGGAGCGCCGGTGACTACAATCTCAGTCTCTTCAGCCCCATATTCGACGGTAGCCAGCACCAGCCGGTCAGCGTTGGGATGCTGTTCAACCTTGAGGATTTGCCCCAGGACGACTTTGTCCGCTTCCCATTCCAGTTCGGCCCCAGGCAGGCCTATGGTGTCAATACTCTTTACTTCGAGTCCCGCATTGGTCAGCAGCCGGTCGACTTCTTCAACCGGCAAATTTATGTCAACATAATCTTTTAGCCACGAGAGTGGTACACGCATCAGATTTCTCCGTCTGTAGATTGCCTAGAACTGCTGCAGGAACCGCAGATCGTTTTCCCAGAAATGACGGATATCAGTAATTCCGTATTTGAGCATCGTAATCCGCTCCGGTCCCAAGCCGAAGGCAAAACCGGTGTACTTCTCAGGGTCGTATCCGCCGTTTCGCAGCACCATGGGGTGAACCATGCCGCAGCCAAGTATTTCCAGCCAACCGGTGTATTTACACAGCTGGCATCCCTTTGCCTCGCAGACGAAACAGGTTACATCCATCTCCGCGCTGGGTTCCGTGAAGGGGAAATAGCTGGCCCGGAAACGGGTCTCTCTGCCGGCACCAAACATGCGTCTGGCAAAATCAGTCAAAGTACCCTTCAAATCAGCCATGCTGATGTCTTCACCAACCGCCAGCCCTTCCACCTGGGTGAACTGGAGATGGCTGCGGGCGTTGACCTGTTCATTCCGGTAGACCATGCCGGGCAAAATCACCCGAACCGGTTCCGGATAGTAGGCCCGCATCGCCCGAATCTGTCCGGGGCTGGTATGGGTACGCAGAATGACATCTTCATCACTGGTGTAGAAGGTATCCTGCATTTCGCGGGCCGGATGATGGGGCGGAAAATTCAGCAGTTCGAAATTATAGGCATCAGTCTCAACCTCAGGGCTGCGGAAAATCTGAAAGCCCATGTCGCCGAAAATGCGGTAGATGTCACGCATGGTCTGGCTGATGATGTGCAGCCCACCTTTTGGCTGGGGACGCCCCGGCAGCGTGACGTCAATGGCAGAGGATTTCATCTGCGCCTGCAGTTCACTCCCCTTCAATTCAGCCAGCCGGCTGTCATAAGCCGCCTGCAGCTCATTCTTAACGATGTTGATCTGTTTGCCAAATGCCGGCCTTTCTTCCGGGGAGAGGCCGCCGACCTGTCGGGTCAGCAGATAAATACTCCCCTTGCGGCCGAGCGTTTCTTTGTACCACGCTTCCAGTTCAGCTGTCGCGGTACTCTGGTTCAATCTTTCTATAGATTGTGCGTGCAGTTCGTTCAATTGTGCCAGCATTTCTTTACTTCCTAATACTTTTTCTGCTGTATGACAACAGCTGAGAAGCATATCATACCCACTAATTCACGCCAAAAAAAAAGACGCGGTTTTGAAGCCGCGTCTTCAGAGTCCATCGTGACTGCTTTAGTTTTCACCTAAGCAACACAAACCGCCCCCGCATCCACGGCATAGGTCTTGTCCTGAAAACTAAAGCTGATAAATCGTTCTCGCTTCACCATACCGGCATGATAACACTGGCATACTCCTCTGTCAAGACCCCTCTGAGGGCACAGCCAGGGCGACCAACTATCCCTGTAATCCAATCCGGTCATCACATGCGGGCACTCACTTGGGCCACAGGTCAAGCAGCATCGGAGCACTGCCGGACTGGCGGTGCTGTTAGGCGAGAGAAGATTTTTGCAGTAAGCAAAGGGTATTGGGAGGAGATCGCCATGGTGTAAATGCAGCAGTCTGGGCGACTTGCCGCAAAGTATCACGATCTGATTGAAAAAGCGGTTGATTTAAGCCGCCGGCGAAGCTGGCGCGAATTGCAAATGCGCCAGGGTATATGAGAATCCACAATCCATTGAGCGCAATGCCGAAAGGTAACGTTATTCCCCGGGAACGACAGTTACAAATTCTTGCTTCAGTACTTCTGTCTGATCGGCCAGCGTCCCCAGCACCCCGTTGATGAACCGCGGGGCACTATCAGAACCATACGTCTTGGCCAGCTCTACCGCTTCATTAATGGCTACCTTGACTGGTGTACTGCCATCAACCAAGAATTCATAAATGGCAATCCGCAGCACGTTGCGATCGATCACCGCCATCTGATCCAGGGGCCATTCAGGGGCAAAGCGGGCGATCATTGAATCGATTCTATCCTGGTGTTCGATAACACCATGTACCAAGAGCGATGCAAATTCAACCCCAATCGTCTCCATGGGATTATCCTGAACCCGGTGATTCAGAATGTCCCCTGGGAGGTGATCGGCAATATCATATTCATACAGCGTCTCTAAGGCAACGCGGCGAGCACGACGTCTAGTTTTCATAAGTTAGCTACAAAGCACGCCCCTTATGCTGTTTCTCCTTGTGCGTACAAGACATCTTCCACATGAACATTTACCGCATCGACCGGAACCCCGACCATGGTATCAATCGCTTCAATAATAGCGGATTGAATCTTCTGGCTGGTTTCCATGATGTTCACATGCGGCTCCATAATAACATATACATCTACCCTGACTTTATTGTCACTGAGATCCAGGACAACGCCGTCATGGCGGGTGGCCCGACGAAAAAGACGGGCCACGTCTGCAGGAATCGAGGTTGTTTCTACCACCCCTTCCACGCGCAGCGCCGCAAATTGAGCAATTGTGGCTAAAACACCAGGAGCTACTTCAATACGTCCGATACTTTCTCGTTGTTCACTCATAGTTCGCTCGAAATGGGTTGACAATTCTTGATAGGCGCTGCATCTTGCGGAGAAAAACCCCCGAGCATCACCCTATCTTTGAATTCAACAGCTACATGGCAATTCCACCATCGACACTAATGGTTTGTCCGGTAATGTAGGCTGCCTTCTCAGAGGCAAGGAATGCGACCAGATAAGCCACTTCTGGCAGTTCGCCCCAGCGGCCTAGAGAAATCATCTGCATGGTTTTCTCAGTCACCTCATCCGACAGCACCTCAGTCAGAGCAGTGGGAAAGAATCCCGGCGTGACTGCGTTCACAGTGATGTGGCGGGAGCCGATCTCCCGGGCTAAAGATTTAGTAAACCCCAGAATACCAGCCTTGGAAGCAGCATAGTTGCTCTGCCCCGCCTGCCCCATCAAGGCGACAACCGACGAAATGTTGATAATCCGGCCGCCTTGCTTACGTCGGATCATCGGTCTCATCACTGCCTTACAACAGTTAAACACACTCTTTAGGTTGGTGTCAATAACCTTGTCCCACTGCTCCTCTTTCATCATCATTAGGAGCGTGTCGCGGGTGGTTCCGGCATTATTCACCAGGATGTCAATCTGCCCGTATGTGCTCAAGGCGCTTTTGACCAGCGCCTGAGCCTCATCAAACTGGCTGACATCGGCCTGTACGGCAACTGCCTGCCCGCCCTTCTCAACGATGGCGGCGACAACCTCTTCCGCGGCGCTGGCGCTGGCGTTGTAATTCACCACCACCTTAGCCCCTTCAGAGGCTAGTTCTTCGGCCGTGGCGCGGCCAAGGCCTCTTGAGGCTCCCGTAACAATGGCAACTTTCCCTTCTAATAACAAAGCCGTTACCTCCAACCTCTACGCTTCAATTTCGAATTTGATGCGCTTGGTTTTCCTGTCGATTCGCTTCATCAAACCCAGCAAGACATCGCCAGGCCCAACCTCTACCACGGTATCAACTCCTTGCTGGAGCAGATAATTCATGGAATCGGTCCAGGAGACCGGTGACGTAAGCTGGGCTTTCAACTCTGCTCGGATCTCATCTGCGGTTGCCAAAGGCAGCCCGTTCACATTCCCGATAACCGGCATGTTTGGCGCCTTTATCGGGGTTTCATCAACCGCTTTGGCAAATTCGGCAGCTGCCGGGGCCATCAGGGCCGAATGAGCGGCAATAGAGATCGGCAGGCGAACCACTT
>JAHEEY010000242.1 GCA_024640485.1 Chloroflexota bacterium
GGAGCCAATAGGAGGCCGGCGCGTCGACGAAGGGTGTCATCGGGGTGATGGCGAGAACGCCTCCCCCTTTGCCAATCTCAATCTGCCATTGGCCGCGATTCAGTTGATCGAGGGCAAACTTTGTTACCTGTGGGTTTGGGCCCCCTTCGATTAGCTGCACCGACCACTGCTGGGGGAGCTCCCAGCCAATTTGGACAAATCCGGCAGCGCGCCAGGGTGGGGATCCTGCGGTTGATTCCAGATCCGTGAAGTAGTTGATTTCAGGAATGGCGATGTCATCAATGGCGAACCCCTGACCGCTGCCCTGGTCATCTGTTTCGAAATCGGTCAGCACCTCGAACTGAATCAGTACCGATTGCCCTGTGTAGCTGTCCAAAGAAATCGATTCTTTGATCCAGCCATCTGCCGCGTCTGGTTCAGCCGCGCTGCGGCCGTTGAAGGCTGGCCCGAATTCGCCGGCTGAGAGATGGTCCGGGACCAGCAGTTCCCAGGAAACACCACCGTCGGCGGAGATCGATACGTAGGCGAAATCGTAATCTTCTTCCAGGTCGTACCAGGTGTTGAACTGCAAGGTAGCCTCACTCGTTGCCGTCAAATCAAATTCGGCGGTCAGCCGGGCGTCGGAATCGTCCTCTCCTGGAGCCAGCCACATCGTGTCCCCATTTCTCGGGGGATTGTTAACGATTGAGACCACGGTGTCTCCGGCAAATGAGATGCTGATTGGGCCGCGGAAATTGAGGTCCAGGTAATGGGTGCCGAACTGGTCCAATTCTGCGATTGAGTCAAACGGCAGCTCTCTAATTCGCTCCTCAACGGATAGCTGGCCTGGATCAAGATTGCGGTAGTAATAGCGCGGCCCGGCGGCAGGATCATCCAAGTAGTTGGCAGCGACCCAATCTGCGGTGAATTGTTCCAGGGTCAGGTCTGGTTGGTGACCTGCCAGGATATTCTTCAGAGATGCCAGCCCATTTGCCGGATGGCGCGAGAGCTCTTGAATCGCCCGCTCTCCCAACTGCTCCCAAATATAGACTGAATAGAGGAATGCCGCTGCGTAATGGATATCGATCTTCTCTTCGTCATTGTCCCATGAATTCAACCGGGTATTGGGCTTCAATTCAAAGTCGTAGGCGTCCACCGTGTTCAGCCCCATGTAGATTTCTGCCAACTGGGACAGCCCTTCATTAAGCCAGGTGGCCTCATTTGGATCGACGTACCACTGGATAAGGTGCTGCAGTTCATGAGTCAAGGTGCCGTAATACAGATCGCTGTCAAGCTCCAATTGAGCCATATTCAGATAGACCATCTCCTGCTCATTAGACTCTGGATACAGGCTGGCTGGGTATTCATCAACGTTGGTGAAATAACCCAATTCTGCCGCCGTGGACGAGCCCACCAGATGGAGGATCGAAAAATGGGGATCATTGTCAATTCCTGGCTGCCATTCCTGTCCAAATAGGCTGGTAATGCTCGGGTAGTACACTTCTTCAAAACGGCCAGCCACCTGGTCCAGTGTCCTTCTGTCCAGGTCCAAGCCTTCTTCCACCCAAAAGTAGACATGGTCGGTAACCGCCATCAGCTTGGCTGTTATCCGATCATCTTCGACCTGGAATGTCCTGCGATCATTTAGCTGATACTGGGTTGTCGAGACAGTTCTAGGGCCCAACTCTTGTTTGCCCAACCGCGCAGCTGTCTCGTAGTAATCTTGATATGGGTAGCTGTTATTAAATAACGCCTGAAGATTGGCCAACGCTTGTGTGGAGATCGGCTTTTGATCAATCCCTTCTGGCGGGGCCATGTCCAGCGGCTGAGCAGATAAGGGGGCTGCGGCAGCGATGACTTCGCTGGTAGGCGTACTGACATCGGAAGCTTGATCTCCGGCATCATCTGAAGCATCGATGTCAGCTGTCTCCATTGGCGACGGTGTTAAATCGACAGCAGGGGTTGATTCGCGGGCCGGATCGGATGGTGGGCTGGGTGTTTGAGCCGTAAAGATTATCGCAGCCGCCGTAACAATAACAGCGCATACCAGACATGCCGAAATCGTGGCGCAGCCGCCCAAGACAAGCCAGAGGACCTTGTTGGATGAGTGTGATGCTGTAGGATTGGTTTCCATTGGGTTGCCGTCGATCATTACTGCTGTTTACCTGCCTGGGTGACCTCAAAAGCATAGGCCGATGGGTGCCGGGATACTGGGGTGATACCAGATATGATAAGAATAACTTCGTTGAGCTGCTTGTTCAATGGGAAGGTCCACTTTCCCTGTTGATTCTCATCAAGTCGCAAGCGGCGGATTTCAAGGCCCGCGGTCGTCTGTTGAATGGACTGAACCAGGAAGCTTGCCGGAAGAGTCCCGGTAGCTCGGGTGAATCCTTGATGTTCCCAGCCGCTATCGTCCCTTTCGGCGTCGTCCAAATAACCTAGCTCCGGAATGGTGATGTCATCCAGCGCAACGCCTCCCAGATGAACTGCGCCGTCAGTCACGTATTGAAAGCGGATCTGGACTGACTGGCCAACATAGGGCGTGAGATCGGCGCTTTCCTGGACCCATTCCGGCTCACTGCCGCCGCCGCTGTTTCCAGTTATCGCGGGACCCATACTGTTCCCCTGGGGATTGTCAGAACTTGCTGAGGTGGTTTCCAGCAGCTCCCAGCTTTCACCGCCGTCCGCTGAAATGGCGGTATAGCCGTAGTCCCATCCAGGCTCTATCTCGTACCAGGCCCAATAAGTGAGGGTTGCCGAGGACAATCCTGAGAGATCGAACGTTCGGGTCAAGGTCATGTTTGACTCATCTGCCGGACTGCTGATCCAGAAAAAACGGCCGCTCTTCGGTTGGGTGTCGGCAAGGTCTACCTGTTGTGTTCCAGTGAAGGCTAGGGTGACCGGTTCATCGTTGGTAATCCGATAGTAGTCAGCGCCGTACTGATTGACCGTGCTGATTTGAGCCGCCGGGAGGCGCCCTAGATGGTTTGTCTTGACTGCGGGCATCTTCAAATCGGCATATTGATAGATCCCCTGGCTTAATCCTGCCCCTGCCAGGTAGTTGGTGACCAGCCAATCGGCAAACAGATCGTTGAAGCTGAGGCCGCTGCCCAGCGCATTCAACGTATCGTCAAATCCATTGATCCCGTTGGCTTGTTGGCTGACCAGGTCGCTGGTAGCCTGGTCGCCGAAACGATCCCTGAAGTAAATCGAGAACAAGGCCGCCGACGCGTAATGCGCCCCAATGACGTCCAGCTCATGGCTCAAGGTAGTCAGTTGGATGTCAGTTTGGTTTACATAACTGCTGGCGCGATTGATGGTGAAGCCGTTGGCAGAACTGGCAAGTTCAGAGAGCCCTTCATTGAGCCAGGCATCTTCATTGGCATCAATGTGCCAGTGGATAAGATGCTGCAGCTCGTGGGCGATAGCCACGAAATACGCTTCGCTGCCAATGTCAGCGTGCTTGAGGCTCACATACAGCAGTTCACGCTGGTTTGAAAAAGGATTAATGCCAGTGACATACTCATCGCCTGACCAGTAGTAGGCGGCGCCGATGCCGCCGACCTTTTTCAGGTGTAAGATGTTGATGCGATTGTCGCCGTCAATGCCTGGCTGCCATTCAGTGCCGAACAGGGCTCTATTGGTAGGTAGAATCAGAGATTCGATCACACCAGCGGCCTCTGAAATCCGATCGGCGTCAAATCTTTGGCCAACCTCGATCCACATATTCAGACTGTCGGAACGATAGGCCAGTTCAGCCTGGCACTCCCGATTCTCGTCACTGTCCAACTCCTTATACCAGAAGGAGGCGATATCGCCGACCGCATATTCCGTAGGCTCACTTTGAGCGACTCTGCCGACCGTTCCTGGATGGAGGCTGTTGGTCAGCGCGACCAGATCCCTTGGTGGGGGTGAGACCAGCGCAACCGAATCCAGGGATTCCCAGGTCTCAACTGACGGGGTGGGGATGATCAGAGACAGGGCGGGTTCATCCCTAGTTGATGAAATCAAGGTGCATGCCGGCAGCGCAAGCATCAGCGCAAGCCAAACCAATGTGTACTTCATGACGGTCAGCCCCCATTGGCGGGGCTCCGAGTAGATCTTCAGTTTAGGGAATCGGCATCGTCCAAATCTCATTTTCACCTACCTGAGAGATTATACGGTCCGATTAACGAATCGCAACTGAACAGGATCCAACGGGTTCTTTCATTTGTGAGATCGATGCCAATCTGGCAATGCGAATGTGCCAGGCAGCTGAACCCGGCGCGTCGTCAACGCGCCGTAATTGTGTTCTCACATACCTTTGCGAGAATTAACTAAGAACCTCGAGGTTTTTATGAAATATGCACACATTGTCGGCTGGGGAAGCGTCCTGCCAGACAAAGTATTGACCAATGACGATCTGGCGGAACTAGTCGACACCTCAGACGAGTGGATTTTCAGGCGTACCGGTATACGCCAGCGCCATATTGCCGGCCCCAAGGAAACGACAACGACTTTGGCATTTGAGGCAGCCGCGCGGGCGCTGGTTGTCGCCGGCATCCCGCCGTCTCAGATTGAGATGATTATCGTGGCGACCTCCACCCAGGAACATATATTCCCTTCAACGGCTTCCCGGGTGCAGGATTTCCTTGGCGCGACCAAGGCGGGGGCGTTCGACCTCGGTGCAGCATGTTCCGGCTTTGTTTACGCCTTGAGCATGGCGGCGCAAGCGATTGCCACCGAATCCGTACGCAATGCCATCGTGATCGGGGCGGAGACGATGAGCCGTGTTCTGGATTGGGAAGATCGCGGCACCTGCATTCTCTTTGGTGACGGTGCTGGGGCAGTAGTCCTCCAAGGTTCCAGTATTCCTGGGGGCGTGATGGCATCGACATTGAGGTCTGACGGTTCTGGTGGGGAAATGCTCAGCCTGCCGGCAGTCTATCAAAATCCAGTGCCGATGTTGGGGAAAGAATCCTTGCACAGCCGGCACAAAAAGAATACCATCACCATGAATGGTCGGCAGGTATTTCGCTTTGCCACGAAAGTGCTCAGCGAGAGTGTCGAAGATGTACTTGAAAAGGCAGGGTTGTCGATTGATGATGTCTCATTGATCGTGCCCCATCAAGCCAATGTCCGCATCATCGAATCTGCCGCCAAGCGACTTAAAATCTCCCCAGACAAGTTCTATATGAACCTGGAGACTGCCAGCAATACCTCAGCGGCCTCTATTCCAATTGCCCTATGCGATGCCATTAAGTCAAACCGACTGCATCCGGATGATAATGTGGTGTTCGTTGGCTTCGGAGGCGGACTGACCTGGGGCGCAACTGTGGTCAAGTGGGATGTGACCCCGCCAGAGATTTCCCCTCTGGATCGCGAGTTGAAACGAGCGCGTTACATTGTGGCCAGAGGCCGTTCGCGGCTGAAGCAGATAGGCAGAAACATCGGGGCTCGCCTTGGTGGTTCATTTGCCCCAGACGCGACCTTGAAGGATGCTGAGAAAGGCCGGAAAGTGAAGTAGGTTATGTTGCCAAACATCGAAGCAAATCGAAAGAACGGGTTATTCTGGATTCTGATCATCGCTGCGGCGACAGCGCTGGTTTGGTTGGCCCCGGAAGAAAAGCAGCTGGGCCAAGGCATCAAGTCAGTCTATGTGCATGTGGCCCTGATATGGGTAGGCATGGCGGGCCTGGTCGCTGCCGGCCTAATTGGCGTCGGCGTGCTTGTCTCGGACAACCGCAAGCTCTCCTCGTGGATGGAAACAGTCGGCTGGGTGGCTCTAGGCTTCTATGCGGCAGGAGTCATCATGAGCATTCTGGCATCCAAGGTGAACTGGGGAAATGTGTTCTGGCAGGAACCCCGGATGAAGGTGGCGCTGAATATGCTGGCGCTGGCGTTGATCGTGGAAGTCTTCGTTAGCTGGGTGCCCTGGCGCAGGTTGAAGGGGTTGTTGAGCGCATTGCTAGTCATGATCCTCGCCTGGACCACGATGAGCGCGCCCCTGGTCCTCCACCCCAAGAATGCCATTGGAACTTCGTCGTCATCAGCTATTAAGATGACTTTTCTTGGCCTGTCGCTGTTGAGTAGCGCTGCCGCTGCCTGGATTGTCTGGTACGTGAATTCGAAGCGTCCTGCGTCGGACTAGGTCACAGCCTTGGCGATGTGCCGTACCACAGCCTCTTCGTCTACCACCCCTTCCAGGTGTACCCGGCTGTTGATCACCAGGTGTGGGATGATGTTAATTGAATATCGCAGATTGGCCTCGGGAAAACGGTCTGACATGATCAGATAGGATCGTATGTGTGGATTGATAACCGCCAGGCCGAAGACAATTTTGGCCATAAGCGGCCCACCCTCATTGTCAGCCGCGCTCATCAGCTCCAGGGTTACATCTGATGCCAGCTTGTGCATCTGAATGCGGGTGCCCGGCTCGACGGTAGCTCCCCTGAAAGAGACTGCTTGGATGGCGGTAATTAGCGATGTCATCTGGTATCCCGCGGGAAGTCCGATGATGCGCACGCCATAGTCTACCTCTTCTTCTGCCTGATATCCCATGACACCAATAACCGGGTAGTAAGGGTAGTTGACCCGCCGGGGCAGCAGGCGAAACTGAATAGTGTCGAAATTATCTGCCAGGGTTTGGCAAAGATGGGCTGCTTCATGTTCTCCGTGGCTGCCTTCGCTGTCGCCCCACATGGTCAGCAACACCGGCTCCGGAAGGTGACTGAATATAGAGGACAGCTCTTCCCAGCTGTCGCCTTCAAACATTGACTGTTCCTGATTGAAATTCGCTTCACTCATTAACGCATTCCTTTTGGCTGATTTATAATCCGCTTGTGTTGCCTTGGCAAGCGACCGCTTTGAAGAATCATCTGCCTCACATGAAGGCATGTCAGAGAGGTTTGCACATGACTGCATTCTTAATAAGTTTCGTTATTTGGGCCGTCTTACATAGTCTTACCGCCGCCAATGGGATAAAGCGCAGAATCGGTTCGCGCATGGGTGAGGCCGCATTTCAGGGCCTTTACCGGCTGTTGTACAACCTGTTTGCCGGCGTGACATTCATTCCAGTGCTCTACGTATTGGCAACGCAGGTTGCAGACACATTGTTGTGGGCGATTCCAACGCCATGGCGTTTCTT
>JAHEEY010000243.1 GCA_024640485.1 Chloroflexota bacterium
AGCCGGGCAAGAGGCTGCTGCACTTCCCCTTTACACGAAAAGCCGCCCTGTGGAAGTTCCCACAGGGCGGCTTTTGATTCCAATGTCACGCTCCCGAATGGGCGCCGTGATAACTGTTCCCCTAGGCGATACCCGATTGGGCCCGCCCGCGGCGGGTGACCGCGTCTACCAGCACAGCCGCCAGAAGCACCAGACCGGTGACCACGAACTTGACCCCGGCACTCAAGCCCAAGAGGCCCATGCCGTTCTCGACGGTGGCGATCACCAAGGCGCCTAGGAAAGCGCTGGAGACACGGCCGCTGCCGCCGAACAAGCTAGTGCCGCCGATGACCGCGGCAGCGATGGAGTTTAGCAGCAGGTTGCCGCCGCCGGCGGCGGTGTCAACTGAGCGCAGCCGGGAGGCCAGGACAATCCCGCCCATGCCAGCCATCACGCTGGAGATCATAAAGACCCGGATGCGCACCCAGTCGACCGCGATACCAGCACGGCGGGCTGCTTCAATATTGCCGCCGACCGCGTACACATATCGGCCGAATCTGACCCGCGTGGCCACAAATCGGAAGCCTACCAGAAGCAGCAGCATCACCACGGCCACCATCGGCAGCCCCCGATCCTGGTTAGCAACCCAGACCACTGCTAGCGCCATAAAAGCGGCGGCGGCGATCTCGGTGATCACGATGGTCATTGGCCGGCCGGAAACACCCTTCCGGCGCCGTTGGATCACCCTGCTCATCCGGTAAATTGCGTACACGGCCGAGACACCGATAGCCAGCGCTTGACTGGCCTGGGCGGGGAAGAAGTAATTGGCGATGCCGATGACCACCTTGTCCTGAATGATGACGGTACCGGAGCCGCCGATCAAGATCAGCACCAGACCGTTCCAAACCAACAAACCAGCCAAAGAGACCACGAATGAGGGCAGTTGGAACTTGGTGATAATCATCCCTTGCACCAGGCCGATCAGGGTGACCACGCTAAGAGCGAACAGCACCGCCGAATACCAGGCCCATGGCGTGGAGTCAAAGCCAAGCTTCAACAACATAGTGCCTAGTCCGGGGATCGCCGTTGGATCACGCAGCAGCAGGGCCACCAAGACAGCCGCCACCGCGCTGACGAACCCTACCGACAGGTCGATTTCGCCCAAAAGAAGGACGAATACCACCCCGACCGCGATGGTCATAATCCCGGCCATCTGCAGGATCAGACTGACGAAGTTGCGGGCGGTCAAAAAGTTCTCGTTCTGCAGCTGGAAAATAACCACCAGAATGACGAGTCCCAAAATAATCGGCAGCGATCCCATGTCGCCGGATCTCATCCGGCGCCAATATGCCTTCAAATAGTCAGACAATGACTGGTTGTTGTCTGCTTCAAAACCCGCTGCTGACGCGGTCTGTTCTGCTGCTTTGGTTTCACTCATTAGTTCACCATTCCAGGGACTTCTCGTAATGTACCAGCGGTAATCGCATGAACGATCTCTTGCTGGCTTGTGTCCGATGCCATCACCTCAATAACGGCTCTTCCCAGTCTCAGCACCGTGATGCGATCGGCTACTTCAAATACATCATGCAGGTTGTGGGAAATGAGGACCACCGCCAACCCCTTGTCCGCCAGACGCCGGACCAAATCCAGCACCTGCCTAGTCTGAGCCACCCCCAACGCCGCTGTGGGCTCATCCAAAATCACCAATCGGGAATTCCACATGACCGCTTTGGCTACCGCGATAGCTTGACGCTGACCGCCGGACAAGCCGGCCACCGCCTGCCGAACCGATCTCAAAGTGGTCACGGAAAGCGACTGCAGCGTCTCGGTGCAGGCCACCTCCATGCTCTCTTCGTCGAGGCGCATCGGTTTCCTGATTCGCTCCCGACCCAGGAACATGTTAGCTACCACATCAAGATTATCAGCCAGGGCCAGATCCTGGTACACCACCTCAATGCCCAAGGATGCGGCATCTTTCGGACTGTGAATCTGTACCCGCGCCCCATCGAAGTAGATCTCACCTTCATCAAACGAGTAAATACCAGCTACCCCTTTGATCAAGGTCGATTTGCCGGCACCATTGTCCCCGACCAGAGCCATGACTTCACCAGCCCTGACCCGGAAATCCACTTCGGAGAGAGCTTGAACAGCACCAAATGCTTTCGATACCCCTTTCAGCTCAAGCAACGATGAGTCTGTCATGTCTCCTCCAAAATTCTACTTTTTCGTCATCACAACAAGGAGTGGGGATGCGCCTAAACGCACCCCCACTCCCTATTTTACCTAACCGTGACTCTTCGCCAAATTAAACCCGGCATTCACCGGCTGAATCTGGCGAACCAGCGCTAATTAGGGGCAGTATTGGGCGTAATCACCAACACAGATTTCGTCCCAGCTGCGGAAACCGTCAGCGATGACAGTTTCTTCGACGTTGTCCTTGGTGACGGAGACCGGTACCAAGAGGACGGAATCGATAGCATTGGTGCCGTTGTCGACACTGCCGGAGACCAAAGCGCTGGTGTCAGCGCCGGTCAGCAGAGCAATCGCCAGATCGGCGGCGGCATAAGCCTCAGCTTTGATCGCCTTGTAGACGGTCATGCACTGTTCGCCAGCCAACACGCGCTGGATACCAGCGGCGGTGGCGTCCTGGCCGGTCACAGGAATCTGGGGCAGGCCCTGGTTCTTCAGAGCGGAGCTTACCGCGCCACCCAAACCATCGTTCGCGGCCACAGCGGCGTCAATCTCGCCACCAGCGGCGGTCAGCATCTGCTCGAAGATGATCAGTGCTTGCTGGTTGTCCCAGTCTGGCACGGATTGGTCGTCGACCAAGGTCCAGGCGCCGGAATCGAACAGCGGGGTGATGACCGAGTTGTAGCCATTGGCAAACAGGGTCGCGTTGTTGTCTGTGGGGGAGCCATTCAGGACGGCAACGTTGGGATTCTCGAGGCCGAGTTCCTCAACGCACTTGACCAGACCTTCACCCTGGAGACGGCCAACCGACTCGTTGTCAAAGCTGACGTAGAAGTCGGCGCCTTCGCCTTCGATGGTCAGACGGTCGTAATCGATGACAGCAACGCCAGCTTCACGAGCCTGGGCGATGATGGCAGCACCGCTGCCGCTGTCCAGGTTGACCAGCAGCAGCACTTTGGCGCCGTTGGTGATAGCCTGTTCCGCCTGGGTCTGCTGCATACGCGCATCGCCTTCGGCGTTTACGATAGAGTATTCCACGCCAGCGGCCTGGAATGCTTCTTCGAAGAAGCGGCGGTCGTCAGCTTCCCAACGAGCGGATGAAGCGCTGTCGGGCAGCAGGACGGCGATGGAGCCTTCCATGGCTACCGGCTCAGGGCCGTCACCACAGTAGGCGGCGTAATCGCCGATGCAGATCTCTTCCCAGCTGCGGAAACCATCAGCAATGACAGTCTCTTCGATGTTGTCTTTGGTAACGGAAACCGGGACCAAGAGAACGGAAGGAATGTCATTGGTGCCGTTGTTGACCGCACCGGTGACCATGGCGCTGGTGTCGTCGCCATTGAGCAGGGCAATCGCCAAGCCAGCAGCGGCTTCAGCTTCAGCCTTGATCGCTTTGTAAACGGTCATGGACTGTTCGCCGGCCAATACGCGCTGGATACCAGCGGCGGTGGCGTCCTGGCCAGTCACAGGAATCTGGGCCAGGCCCTGATTCTTCAAAGCGGAGCTTACCGCACCACCCAGGCCGTCATTGGCGGCCACGGCGGCGTCGATTTCGCCGTTGGCGGCTGTCAGCATCTGCTCGAAGATAATCAGCGCTTGCTGGTTATCCCAATCCGGTACGGATTGATCATCGACCAGAGTCCACTCGCCGGAATCGAAGAGCGGGGTGATCACCGAGTTGTAGCCGTTGGCAAACAAGGTGGCGTTGTTGTCTGTGGGGGAACCATTCAGAACGGCAACGCGGGGGTTGGTCAAACCGGCTTCAGCAACCGCTTTCACCAGACCTTCACCTTGCAGGCGGCCGACGGACTCGTTGTCAAAGCTGACGTAGAAGTCGGCGCCGGGCCCTTCGATGGTGAGACGATCGTAGTCGATGACGGCTACGCCGGCTTCACGGGCCTGAGCGATAATGGCGGCACCACTGCCGCTGTCCAGGTTGACCAGCAAGAGCACTTTCGCGCCGTTGGTGATCGCCTGTTCTGCCTGGGTCTGCTGCATACGAGCGTCCCCTTCGGCGTTTACAATGCTGTAGTTGACGCCGGCGGCATCAAAAGCACCGACGAAGAAGCGACGGTCGTCAGCTTCCCAGCGGGCTGAAGACGCGCTGTCGGGAAGCAATACGGCGATCATGCCTTCGGCTTCAGGGGCTTCTACTACAGGTTCGGTCGCTGCCGGTTCTACGCTGGTCGTGGTGTCGGTTGCATCAGCAGCCGGCTCATCAGCATCACCACCACAAGCGACGAGGGCGAAGACCATCGTCAAAACTATCAAAATCCAAAGTAAGCGTTTCACTATCTTTCCTCCTAGGAAATCTTTATGCCACAGTACCCCTGTCTGACAAGACAAAGTTTTTCTATCGGTTGTCATGCAGGAGGCACCTAGCGCTTGGGCAAACTAGATAATTAATACCAGTTCCCATTGGAACTGTCACCCCAAAACAGGCCGGCAGCATCCCCAATTTCCCCCTGATCCGATAGGGGATTCCCCCTAACCTTTCAGGAAGTAGTCGGGAAACGTCGCTGATGGCATAATAAACAGATGGAAAGATCTAGAGTCCTCCTAGCGGATGATCATGCGGTTGTCCGGGCAGGCATCAGAAAGGCGATTGAAGACCTCCCTGAGATACGCATTATCGGAGAAGTCGGCAATGGTCCCGACCTGCGCAGAGCCATCAGCGAGCTGCTGCCCGACTGCCTGCTTATCGACATCACCATGCCCGATTTTGAGCCCATCTCAGAGATTCGGGCTATCAGAGACGAATACCCCGCCATAGCGATTCTGGTTGTCAGTGCCTACGATGATGACTTCTATGTCCAGGGATTGCTTGCTGCCGGCGTCAACGGCTATCACCTGAAAGACCAGCCGCTGTCGGATCTGCGGATGGCGGTGAGCCGGGTGCTGGCTGGGGAGAAGTGGTTGACCGGCTCCCTGGTTGACAAGCTGCTCCCTAAACCGTCGGGTCACTCAAAACCAAAGCTCTCAGAGCGGCAGCTCGATATCCTCCAACTGCTGGTTGACGGGCTTGACAATCGGACCATTGCCAGCCGGCTCAAACTCAGCGTCAAGACCATCGAAAACCATCTCACCCGGCTCTACCGGCAGTTGAATGTTCAGAGCCGGTTGGAGGCGGTGCGCTACTGCCGCGAGCATCCCGACACCCTATCGATGGTTCAGGTGAGCCCAGCCCCGCCGCTGGAACAGCCGTCTCTGCCCGGCGCGGACCAGGTCTCAATCCTGCTGGTCGAAGACAACAAGCGATATCGCCAACAGCTCCGCCGGACTATCGGCCACGTGGCCAGTCACATTAAGGTGTATGAGGCCAGCTGTTGTGATGAGGCGGTCCGTATCGTCAGAATGGTCAGGCCGACTATCACATTTGTGGATGTCATTCTGGGAGATGAAGACGGCATATTCTGTGTCAAACAAATCAAGGCTGAACACCCTTCAAACCGGATTATCCTGATCAGCGCCTATCCAGACCGAGAATTTCGCCGACTCGGTCTAGAAGTTGGCGCCATGGCATTCATAGACAAGAAAGATCTTGATGCCGCTTCCATTGGGCAGATGATCGGCGACAACAGCTAGTTGGTCCCAACCTATGTCCCTAGATCCGCAGCCTGTGCTCCAGGTCAGCCAGCTTTCCAAGTCCTTCGGCGCCTTAACGGCTGTCCAGGGGGTCAATTTCCACGTGCTGCCCGGTGAAGTCGTCGGACTTGCCGGGCGCAGCGGCGCCGGCAAGTCGGTGCTTATCCGGACTATCTCTGGGCTGTTGGAACCGGATGAAGGCAGTTTGAAGTTCGCTGGACAGCTGATGCAGTGGCCATTTCACGCCCAGCACTTGGGCATGGGCATCGTCTACCAGGAACCGGCTTTGGCCGACCAATTCGACGTGGTCAGCAACATCTTTCTCGGCCACGAGATGTTCTCCTCTTTGTGGAGCCGAATACTGCGGCTGCCGGATCACGATGGGATGGCAAAAGTAGCCGTGGAGCTGCTCGCTTCCCTGGATATGCGGCTGCCCTCCCTTGATGAGAAGGTGGGTACCTTGTCCAGCGAGCAGCGGCATTTGATCGCTATCGCCCAGGTCATGGCCCGCAAATGCCGGCTGGTCATCGTCGATGATCTCAGCCAACAGCTCAGCTTTCCCATCCAGCGCCGGGTGCTGCGCCAAATCCGCGGCTGGCAGCAGCAGGGGACGGCGGTGCTGTTCAGCAACCAAAACCTCGACCACCTGTTTGCCGTTGCGGACCGCATATTGGTGCTGCGGCAGGGGACTATCGTGGCTAACTTCCGCACCGACGAAACCACCCGTGAAGAAGTAGTCGCCGCCATGGTGGGCACCTCCGTCAGGCAGCAGCGCACCCCGGTCATTTGGGCCATTGACAGTTATTACCAGGCCCGTCAGCAGGCCGAGACGCTGCGCCACAACCAGACGATGCTGCAGCGCAACCTGGCGGCCAAAGACAGCATCAACCGGCAGCTGGTAGACCAGCTGAACGTACAGGTTGAAGCGCTGGACAGCGCCAATCTGGCCCTGCAGGATGCCCAGCGAAGGCTGCTCACCGAGCGTGAGGAAGAACGCAAGCATCTGGCCAGAGAACTTCACGATCAGCTGATTCAAGATCTCCTGGGACTCAATTATCATCTGGAAGAGATGGGCTTCAGGGCTTCAGATGAGCAAAGCCCCTTTACCAAGGAGATCATCGAAGTACGCGAGCAGATCCGCTCGTTCATCGATGACCTCCGCCGAATCTGCGGCGCCCTGAGGCCGCCGACCATTGACAGCCTGGGGCTGGTATCGGCGCTGCATTCCTATGCCCAGGTATGGAGCGAGCGCACCGGCATTGAATCGAAACTGGATATGAGCCGGGACATCGGCCGGCTGCCTGAGGCCATCGAACTCTCCATCTTCCGCATAGTGCAGGAAGGG